>JARYMO010000227.1 GCA_029907055.1 Syntrophomonadaceae bacterium
CTCACCTGCGCCAGGGCCGGGGGCGGCGGTGGTTGCGGCCGCTGCTGGTGGTGCTGGCGGTGACGGGGGTGGCGGCGGTGGCGCTGGTGAGTGGCCTGGGGGCCGATGCCGGCTGGTCGCAGGCCGTAAGAGAGCTGGTGACGCAGGTGCAAGGAGCCCTGGCGCGCTAGCGCCTGCGGGGCATGGAGGGGAAGGGAATGGAGCAGAAACCGAGGCTGATGTTGATCGACGGCAACAGCTTGCTCTACCGGGCGTTCTACGCGCTGCCCCTCCTGCGCACGCGCAAGGGGCTCTTCACCAATGCCATCTACGGTTTCCTCAACATGTTCTTCAGGGTGCAGCGCGACTACCAGCCCACCCACGTGGTGGTAGCCTTCGACAAGGACCGCCGCACCATGCGCACCGAGCAGTACGAGGCCTACAAGAGCCACCGGCCGCCTGCCCCGCAGGAACTGCGCGAGCAGTTCCTCATCCTGCGCGAGGTACTGAAGGCGCTGGGGGTCAGCTACCTGGAACTGGAGGGGTACGAGGCCGACGACCTCATCGGCACCCTCACCCGCCAGGCCGAGGAGCAGGGGCTGCCCAGCCTGGTGGTCACCGGGGACCAGGACGCGCTGCAACTGGTGTCGCCAGGGGTGGAGGTGCTGCTGACCCGGCGCGGCATTACTGACATGGAACACTACGATCTGGAGCGGGTGCGGGAAAAGTGGGGCATCGCTCCCGGTCAGCTTCCCGACCTCAAGGGCCTGATGGGGGACGCCTCCGACAACATCCCCGGGGTCCCGGGGGTGGGCAAGAAGACGGCGCTCAAGCTGATCCAGGAACATTCCTCCATGGAGCGGCTCTACGAACGGCTGGAGGCGGTGCGCCCGCAGCGGCTGGCACAGCTGCTGGCCGAGAACCGCGAACAGGCCTTCCTCAGCCGCCGGCTGGCTACCATTGTGCGCGACGTGCCACTGGAGGTGAACCTGGAGGACTTCGCGGTGCGTCCCCCTGACCGGGCGGCGCTGGTCGAGTTGTACCGCGAGCTGGAATTCACCAGCTTCCTCAAGGACCTGCAGTCCCAGCCACAGGAAGAGGGGACGGGAGCAGCGGCAGTGCGCCTGAGCACCCCGGCCGAACTGGCAGGTATCGCTGACTGTGCCAGCCGGAGCGAGCGGCTGGCCCTCTACCTGGCCACCGACCACCCTAACCCCATGTGGGGGAAGGTGACGGAGTGCTGCCTGGCCTGTGGCGGCGAGGTGCACCGGCTGCGCCTGGACAGCGACCGCCAGGAACTGGTGCGCGGGCTGCAGCCGTTGCTGGAGGACCCCCGCGTCCGCAAGTACGTCCACGACAGCAAGTCAGCCCGCGTGGCGCTGTCGCGCCTGGGCATCTCCCTGCAGGGGGTATGGGGTGACACCCTTCTCATCTCCTACGTGCTGGACCCCGGCTACCAGGGGGAGAGCCTTTCGGAGCACCTCTTCCACTACCTGGGCCAGGTGGTGGACCTGCGCACCGACCCCGCGCGCGGCGTGGCGCTGCTGGAGGACCTCTACGAACTGCTGCGGGAGAAGGTGCAGGAAGAGGAACTGTTCTCGCTCTACCGGGAGGTGGAGTTGCCCCTGGCCTCCGTGCTGGCAGACATGGAGACCGAGGGGGTGCGGGTCGACCCTGCCATCCTGCAGGAGATTTCCCGCGAGCTGGAAGGGCGCATCGAGCAGATCCAGGAGCGCATCTACCAGCTGGCGGGACATCCTTTCAACATCAACTCCACCCGGCAGCTGGCCCAGGTGCTGTTCGAAGACCTGGGGCTGCCGGTGGTCAAGAAGACCAAGACGGGGTATTCCACCAGCGTGGAGGTACTGGAAGAACTCTACGGCGCGCACGAGATCATCGCGCACATCATGGACTACCGCACCCTGACCAAGCTGAAGTCGACCTACGTGGACGCCCTGCCCGGTTACATCCATCCGGAGACCGGGCGCATCCATACCATCTTCAAGCAGACGGTGACGGCCACCGGACGGCTGTCCAGCGTGGAGCCCAACCTGCAGAACATCCCCATCCGCGACGAGGAGGGCCGCCGCATCCGCAAGGCGTTCGTGGCCCGGGACGAGGACCACCTGCTGGTGTCCGGGGACTACTCGCAGATCGACCTGCGGGTGCTGGCGCACGTGAGCGGGGACGAAACACTCATCGACACCTTCCGCCGCAACATCGACATCCACGCCCGCACCGCCTCGGAGATCTTCCGGGTGCCGATGGAGCAGGTGGACGCCAACCTGCGGCGGCGGGCCAAGGCGGTCAACTTCGGGATCGTCTACGGCATCAGTGATTTCGGCCTGGCCCGGCAGACCGGGGTGTCGCGGCAGGAAGCCCGCCAGTACATCGATGCCTACCTGGACTGCTACCCGGGGGTGAGGCAGTACATGCAGGAGGTAGTGGAAACCGGTCGCGAGCTGGGGTTCGTGTCCACCATCCTGGGACGACGGCGTTACCTGCCCGACCTGCTGAGCAGCAACCGCGGGGTGCGGGCCGCGGCCGAGCGCATGGCCCTCAACGCGCCTATCCAGGGCTCCTCGGCCGACATCATCAAGCTGGCCATGCTGGCGCTGGCGGAGGAATTCGCGGCCCGCGGCCTGCAGGCGCGCATGATCCTGCAGGTACACGATGAGCTGGTGTTCGACGTGCCCCGCCGGGAGGTGGACGAGGTGGTGCCACTGGTCCGCGAATGCATGGAACACGCCTGCCAACTCAAGGTGCCCCTGGAGGTGGGCATCAAGGCGGGGCCCAACTGGTACGACATGGAAGCGTGGGAGTGAGCGCATGCCAGAGCTGCCCGAGGTGGAAACCATTCGGCGGGCGCTGCTGCCCGCGCAGGGGAGCCGCATCGTCGGCGTGCGACAGCTGCACCCCGACTCAGTGAAACGGAGGGATTTCCCGCTGGAGGAGCTGCCGGGAGCCGTGCTGTGCCGGGTGACCCGGCGCGGCAAGCACCTGGTGCTGCACCTGGGGGCAGAGCGGGCGCTGCTGGTCCACCTGGGCATGAGCGGTCAGTTCCTGCGCTGCGCGGCGGGCGAGGCGGTGGCCCCCCATACCCATTTCGTCCTGGACCTG
>JARYMO010000228.1 GCA_029907055.1 Syntrophomonadaceae bacterium
ATGATGCGGGTCATGACGCCGCCCAGCGTTTCCACGCCCAGCGAGAGCGGGGTCACGTCCAGCAGCACGACGTCCTTAACCTCGCCGGCCAGTACGCCCGCCTGGATGGCAGCGCCCACCGCCACCACCTCATCGGGATTGACGCTCATGTTGGGCTCCTTGCCGGTCAGCTCGCGCACCAGCCGCTGCACCGCCGGGATGCGCGTGGCGCCGCCCACCAGGATGACCTCGTCGATCTCCTTGGCAGTGAGGCGGGCATCCGCCAGGGCCGCCTTGACCGGCCCGCGGCACCGTTCCACCAGGTGGTGGGTCAGGTCCTCGAACTTGGCCCGCGTCAGCCGGGTGTCCAGGTGCTTGGGCCCCGAGGCGTCGGCGGTGATGAAGGGCAGGCTGATGTGGGCCTCCAGTGTGCTGGAGAGTTCCACCTTGGCCTTCTCCGCCGCTTCCAGCAGGCGCTGCAGTGCCTGCTTGTCCTGCCGCAGGTCAATGCCATAGTCGCGCTTGAATTCGTTGGCCAGCCAGTCCACTATCTCCTTGTCGAAGTTGTCGCCCCCCAGGTGGGTGTCCCCGTTGGTGGCCTTGACCTCGAACACCCCGTCACCGACCTCCAGGATGGACACGTCGAAGGTCCCGCCCCCCAGGTCGAAGACCAGGATGGTCTCGTTGGCCTTCTTGTCCAGCCCGTAGGCCAGGGAGGCCGCCGTGGGCTCATTGATGATGCGCAGCACGTTGAGCCCGGCGATCTGCCCGGCATCCTTGGTGGCCTGGCGCTGGGCATCGTTGAAGTAGGCGGGGACAGTGATAACGGCGTCCGTCACCTTCTCGCCCAGGTACTTGGAGGCATCGTCCACCAGCTTCTTGAGCACCATGGCCGATATCTCCTCCGGCGCGTACAGCTTGTCCCCCACCCGGAAGCGGACCGCATCGTTGGGTCCCGGCACCACCTCGTAGGGGACCAGGTTGCGTTCTTCGCTCACCTCCGAGAAGCGCCGCCCGATGAAACGCTTGACCGAGTAGAACGTGTGGTGCGGGTTGAGGGCCGCCTGGCGCTTGGCAATCTGCCCCACCAGGCGCTCCCCGCTCTCCTTGAACGCCACCACCGAGGGAGTGGTCCGGGAGCCCTCGGCGTTCACGATGACGGTGGGCTTGCCGGCCTCCATCACCGCCACCACCGAATTGGTCGTTCCGAGGTCGATTCCGACAGCTTTGCCCATCTCCTCATCCTCCCGTTCTGGTGTAGTGTAGCAGCCAACGCGGTCTGCACGGGCGCTGTCGCCCAACAAAAAGACCCATCAGCACACTCGTCGCATTTCTCATCCCACGTGTCGCCGGATTTCGAAAGCCATAACGCGCTCGAGACAGGTCGTGGTACCGCTCTTGGTTTGACCTATTTTAACCTTCTAAGTATAAAGAACACCACTTCACTTTTTTTGTCAAGAAGATGCGCCCCTTCTGCCCCAGGCATAGCCGGCTGCCACCACCAGCATGGTCAGGGCGGACAAGGGCAAAAGGGCGAGGAAGTAGGCAGCGTAGCCACCCCACGCGGGGAAGGCCATCCAGGCCACCAGCGGCAGCCAGGGGGTATGCCAGACCTCCAGCAGGAAGGGATAGTCGCCCGCCAGCGACCACCCGCCCAGGTACGCCAGCAGGTTGGGGACGGTCAGCATCCATCCCGGCAGCTGGGACAGGCTCGCTGCTGCCCACATGCCTGGCGGCCCTGGCAGGTCCGCTGCCATTTCCCTCCCCGCCTGCCACAGGGCCAAGAGGTACACGCCTGCCAGCACGGTTTCCAGTCCCGGCACCCAGCTGCCCAGCCAAACGGCAAGAATGCACAGGGCCTGGGTGACCAGCAGCCGCCATGCCCACCGGCCTGCTTCCCTCACGGCATCACCCCCGCGCTGGCAACCACGCGCACCCGCGGGCTGTGGTACAGCTGGTCGGGAGTGAGCCACAGGTCCCCGCGCGGGTCCAGTTCCACCCCTTGCTGTCGAAAGGCCGCCCACACCAGCTTGGTGCAGTTCCAGTAGCGCTCCCCGGCCTTGAAGGCCGCGGGGTAAAAGGCCTGGTACTCCCTGGCCTGCGCCCAGCGGGCCGCCCGGGCCCGCACCTGCGGACTGGTACGGACCCGCAGGATGCAGGCGTAGTCGTACCCCAGGTAGTGCGAGGCCGGTTGCCGGCTCAGCCCGCAATCGACGTAGCCCTCCATCATCTGGCCGTCACCGAGGTAGATGCCGGCATGGGTGAAGTGCCCGTAGGCCCCGCCCGGCTTGCCGCCGAGCATGATATCCCCCGGCTGCAGCAGTGACAGGTCAAGGGCGTTGCCGCCCCCCGTGGCCCTCCCCGTCCCGAACTGGCCGCGCACGGCGTGAGAAAGGTAGACGCCGGCCGCCGACGAACAAACATCGTGCCTCAGCACGGGAGTGGAAGACACGATGGCAGCCGCCAGCAGGAGCACCAGCCCCACCAGCGCGCGGTGCATTGCTGTCAGACTCAGCGGTCTCACGGGTACCTCCCCTGTATCCCTCGACAGTGGCGGCCCGCCACCGATGGCTCACTCCACTGCCTGTGGCCCGGCACCCCGGCACCGGTACGGGGAGCGGCCGGGGCCCGCGCGGTCCAACTTCTCCCTCATCTTCGCCCGCTGCCCGCCGGCTGTCAATACGGGACGGCAGCAGCACCGGCGCGGCAGGGAACAGCCCGGGGCCTCCCGCCCGCGCAGGCAACAGGGCTGCTCCCGCTCCCCTGGGTGCCTTCGCCCGGTGGTAACTGCACGGCAACGCTTGCCATTCGCCCCGTCTGGTAGGAAGATCAAAGTATGAAGCGACAATCTGAACGAGGAGGTGGGGTCGATGCCCGGTCTGGCGCCCGAGGTGAAGGCATTGCTGCAGGAGCGGTTTGGCCCGCGCGTCAACTTCGAGGAGCGCGAGCGCAGGATCTATGCCAACGACATGGGGGTCATGCCTTCCATGGTGAAACCGCTGGTGGGAAACCCGGTCCCCGACGGCATCGTGCAACCGGTGTCGGAGGAAGAGCTGGTCTGGCTGGTGGGACTGGCGCACGAGCGGGGCATCCCCCTCACCCCCCGGGGCAAAGG
>JARYMO010000229.1 GCA_029907055.1 Syntrophomonadaceae bacterium
AAGATCGATCCACTCCTGCACCGCCCCCACGAAGCCCAGCACCGGCCGCGGCAGGCCCGCCAGCTCGGGCGCCAGCGGGGTGGACTCCAGGTCGGCGGTGCCGAAATGGGCCACGTCGGCGGCGTTAGGCGAGAGGTGGATCTCCCGGCAGTAGGGGCGCTTGTCTTCCAGCAGGCCACGGGCGGTGACGAAGACGATGTCGGCGCGCGCCAGCAGCCGCCGTTCCATGCGCTTCACCGCCGCCGGGTCGAAGCCCTGGTAGGCGGAGTGCTCGTCCACGCAGTCGTAGACCACCAGGCACTCGCCCAGCCGCCCCACCAGGTCGGCGCTGTTGTGCAGGTAGGTCCACAGCAGGGGGCGGGAAAAGCCCAGCCGCCGCATCGCCCGCCGGATGGAGGCCGCTACCAGCGCCTGGTTGACGCGGTTGATGGGCGGCCAGCGGTTGGCGAAGGGCAGCACCACCGGCGGCGACAGCAGCCACAGGTGGTCGTTGAGCGGGCGCAGGCCCTGCGCCCAGGCCTTCCACTTGCCCCAGCAGGCAGGGTCCTTGAAAGGAGAGAGCAGGGAGATGGGGGGCTCGACGTACAGGATGCGGTTGGAGGCGGGCAGGCGGGACATCACCTGCTGCTTGCGCGTCCACAGCGGCTCCCAGTCCACCGAGGAGATGCACACGATGTCCTGGTTGTGCAGTTCGTCCATGGCAGGTCCTCGTATCCTTTCTCTCTGTGCTGGCGGCCGCACCGCCGGCAAGGGCGCCGCGGCCGGCGCCCGGCAGTCTCCTGTTCAGGCCTCGGCCCGCTTCTCCCGCCACTGCTGGCGCACCAGCTGGCGGTAGAGCGCTTCCACCTGGCGGGCCATGCTCTCCACCGTGAACTCGCGCACCCGCTGGCGCCCGGCCTCGGCCAGCCGGCGGGCCAGCTCGCGGTCGTCGAGCAGCCGTGCCACCGCTGCCGCCAGCGCCTCGCTGTCGCGCGGCGGCACCAGCAGGCCCTCGCGCTGGTCAGTAATCAGTTCCGGGATGCCGCCCACCGCCGTCGCCACCACCGGGGTGCCGAAGTGCATGGCCTCCAGCACCACCAGCCCCAGCCCCTCCATCACCGAGGGCACGCACAGCACGTCGATGAGCGGGTACAGCTCCTCCACGTGGGGGAAGTAGCCGGGCATGGTCACGCTGTCCCCCAGCCCCAGGAACTCCGCCAGTTCCTGCAGCTCGGCCCGCGCCGGGCCTTCGCCCACCAGCAGGAACTGCAGGCCGGGGCGGGCGGCGTGCAGGCGCGAGGCCGCCTGCAGGAAGTAGCGCTGCCCCTTGACCGGGTGCAGCCTGCCGATGACCGCCACCACCGGGTCCTCCTCGCGCAGCGACAGCTCGCGGCGCACCTCCGCCGGCGGCCGCGGGGGACGGAAGCGGGACACGTCCAAGCCGTTGTAGATGACCTGCACCCGCTCGGCCGGAATACCCATGGCCAGCGCGTCCTCGCGGATGGCGGCCGAGATGGCGATGAAGCGGTCGGTGTAGCGGTTGGTGAAGCGGGTGATGGCCCGCGCCACCCAGGCCTCCAGCCGGCTGTGGTAGTCGTAGCGCAGCACGCTGTGCAGGGTGGTGACCACCGGCAGCTCCTCGCGGTGGGCGGCCAGCCGCGCCACCAGGTTGGCCCGCACCCCGTGGGTGTGCACCACGTCGATGTTCTGCTCGCGCAGCAGCTGGCGGATGGGCCCCACCACCGCCAGGTCCAGCTTGTGGCGCATGGGGATCTCGCGGGTGGGGATGCCGCGCCCGCGCGCCACCGCCGCGAAGGGCCCATGGCACAGGCACAGCAGCGAGGGGCTGAAGGCTTCCCGGTCCAGCAGGCCCATCAGGGTGAGCAGGTGTTCCTCCGCCCCCCCGATTTCGCCGCCCCCGATGACGTGCAGGACCCGGATGCTAGTCATGCGCCACCTCTCCCCCGCCCGTCCCCATCCAGGGGGTCGCCACCACCGCGCCCAGGAAGAACCAGAAATAGGTGGCCATCATCGGCACCTCGAAGATGTTCTCCACCGCGTTGTGGGCCAGCACGCCCACCAGCCCGGCCAGGATGCCCAGGCCCAGGGTGCGCAGCTCGTCGTCGTCCACCTCGTCCAGCGAGCGGCGGGCCAGGTGCAGGCCGCACAGCAGCAGCACCAGCAGGGCGCTCAGGCCCACCCAGCCGGTCTCCACCCCCACCTTGAGGTAGAAGTTGTCCACGTAGAAGGAGTCATAGGGGAAGTGCTGGGCCGCCACCGCCCCGCCGAAGCGGCCCAGCCCCACCCCGGTGGCGGGTGCGCCCCGCCAGTAGTTGAGGGCCTGGTCCCAGCGCCCCAGGCGCCCGCCGCGGATGCTGCTCTTGGTGTACTCGGGGGTGGCCATGTAAGCCACCCGGTGGTAGACGGAGGGCAGCAGCACGGGGGTGAGCAGGGCCAGCAGCAGGATGGCGGCCAGGATACGGCGGTCGCGCCACAGGCCCAGCAGCAGCAGCACCACCGCCAGCGCCAGCCAGGCGCCGCGCGAGAAGGTGAACACCAGGCAGGCCGCCATCACCCCGCAGGCCGCCGCGTAGACCAGTTTCTTGAGGGGGGCGCGGGCCTGCAGGTAGCCCACGAAACCCACCGGCAGCGCCAGCACCAGCAGGCTGCCCAGCACGTTGGGGCTGCCGATGATGGAGAAGACACGCGTCCTGATGGAGGTCTCCACCTTGGAGTCGATCCAGGTGAGGGGGATCTCCACCCCCACCACGTACTGGTACACCCCGTGGGCTGCCAGCCCGACCGCCACCAGCAGGAAGGCATCGGTCAGCCACCTGAGCTGCGGCTTGCTGCGCACCAGGTTGGCCCCCACGAAGAACCACAGCACGTACTGCACCATCACCCGCAGGCCCTCCACCGCCACCTCCATCTCCGGGGAGTTGAGCAGCAGCAGGCCGAGCATCACCGCGCTGTAGGCCAGCACCGGCAGCAGCAGCCGGGTGCCGTGCAGCCGCCAGCGCTCCACCCCCGCCTGCCACAGGCCCAGCAGCACCACCCCGATCAGCAGCAGCTCGTCCCATATCCCGGAAAATGCCGCCAGCGGGGCCGTCT
>JARYMO010000230.1 GCA_029907055.1 Syntrophomonadaceae bacterium
GTGCTCCCCCAGGTCACTGTCACCCGCCTGTAGCCCCAGCCGGCCCCTCGCCTGCCCCGGGCACCCCCGGGGAACAGCAGGGGGTGCCCTGCCGGAACATCAGGCACTGCGGCGGGGCCAGCTCGGGCCACAACTCCATCTCGCTCCTGCCCCTGATGTCCCGGTCCGCCACCAGGCGGCCGTCCGCCAGTTCCAGCAGGCGGTCGGCACGGGAGGCCAGGTGGCGGTCGTGGGTGACGATGAGAAAGGATGTCCCCAACTCCCGGTTGACGCTGCGCAGCAGCCTGAACACGGCCTCGCTGTTCTGAGAATCCAGGTTGCCGGTAGGTTCATCGGCCAGGACCAGGCGCGGGTCGTTGACCAGGGCGCGGGCAATGGCGGCCCGCTGCTGCTCGCCGCCTGATATGGCGTTGGCCCGTTGGTGCTGGCGTTCAACCATCCCCACCATCTCCAGCAGTTCCAGGGCCCGGCGGCGTGCCGCCGCATCGATGCGCCCGCGGCGGATGAGACGGGGCATGAGCACGTTCTCCAGCACCGAGAACTCCGGTAACAGGTAGTGAAACTGGAAGACGAAGCCCAGGCTGGTGTTGCGCAGGTCTGCCAGTTCGTCGTCGCTCATGCGGCCCAGCTCCCGCCCCGCGATCCTCACCGCGCCGCTGGTGGGGCGGTCCAGCGCCCCCAGAATATTCAGCAACGTCGACTTGCCGGACCCCGACCCTCCGATGAGCGCCGCGAAGGCCCCCTCCTCCAGCCGCAGGCTCACCCCCCGCAGGGCGAGCGTCCTGGCCGTGGTACCGTACTCCTTGGTCACCTGCTCCAATTCCACCAGCACTTCAGCCACCGCGGATCACCTCGATCGGGTTCACTCCTGCCGAGCGCCTGGCGGGCACGTAGGCGGCCACGGTGGCGGCCACCACGGTCACCGCGAAGATGGCCAGCAGGGAAGAGGCGGTCAATTGCACCGGGAACACTGGACCGCCCGCCTTGGCGGTGGCGTACACGTACCCCCGCAGCAGCAGCGCCCCCAGCGCGCAACCCAGGAGCGCCCCGCCCGCCCCCAGCACGGCCCCCTGCAGCAGGAAGACCCTGGCCACGCTGGCCGTCCGGATCCCCATGGCCTTCAGGATGCCAATCTGGCGGGCCTTTTGCAGGGCAGAAATGGCCAGCACGCTGGACACTCCCAGCACCACGGCCAGCAACACGAAGAACTGGATGACGATGCTGGAACTGCTCTGCGCCCGCAGGCCAGAGAGAAGCTCCTGGTTGCTTTCCTGCCAGCTCAGGACCTCGTATCCCGGCAACCTGGCCGCCCACGCGCGGCCAAGGTCGCGGGCGGCGAAGACATCCCTCACCTGCACCTCGATGAGGTTCACCGCGTTGCTCATCCCCAGCAACACGGAAGCGGCGTCCCGGGCCATGACCACCCACGACTGGTCCACCGACGCCACCCCCAGCTCGAAGATGCCACCGACCAGCACCCTCTGCGTTTCTCCCCCGGCGGTGACCAGGCTGATCGAATCCCCTGTTTCCACCCCCAGGTCGGCTGCCAGCCGCGCCCCCAGCAGCACCTGCCCGGCACGCTGCGCCGCCTCCCCCCGTACCAGACTGGTGCTGAGGTGATAGATGCGGTCGGCTTGGGCCAGGTCCATGCCGCGGAGCGCCACCGGTTGCCTGGCCTCGCCGCGGACCGCGAAACCCGACCCCAGTGCCACCGGCACCACCGCCGCCACCTGCGGATCTTCCGCCAGGCTGCGGGTGAGGTCGCCCCAGCCGCTGATAACCTCCTCCCGGGGAGCCGAGCTGCTCGAGCCCAGCACAGGAACGCCCCGCGCCGTAACGAGGGCTCCCTCCCTCCCCTCCTGGGTGCGCGTGATGCTCAGGTGCGGGGACTTTCCTACCGTGGAAGCGATGAGGTCCGCCTGGAGCCCATCGATGAGAGTGGTGAGGAACACCAGTACCATGACGCCCACTGCGATGCCGAGGGCAATGAGCAGTGTCTGCGCGCCTCCTTCACGCAGGAAACGGGCGCAGAGCGTCACCTCCAGCCCCAGGGAGGCCCACACCTGCCGCATGGCCCTCACCTCCTCGCACCTGGCGTCACCCGCTGGCCCTCGGTCAGGCCCGCCGGGTCCAGCACCCGGCTCCCCGCCTGCAGTCCGGCCCGCACCACCACCCCGGCCGGGCCCCGTTCACCCAGCTGCACCGGCGCGAAGCGGGCCCTCCCTGACTGTTCCAGCCACACGCCAGGCTCCCCGTCCCGGGCGCCCAACCACCGGTCCGCCAGCAGGATAGCTCGTTCCGGAGCTGCGGCCAGCAGTTGCACCGACACCACGGTGCCAGGGGCCAGCTCAGGGCGGGCAGTGGTCAGCTCCACCTCCACCCCACGCGTGCCCTGAGCGGCGTCCGCCCGCGCGTCCACCCGAGCGACGGTGCCGCTCCACTTGTCGTCGGGGTCGGCCGGGGCCCAGACCCAGGCCGGGTTGCCGGCCTTCAGTATTCTCTCCAGCCGCTGGTCCGCCCTCACCCGCACCCGGGTCGGCTGCACCGCGCCCACTTCCACCACCACGTCGCCGGCCTGCACCCGCTCCCCGGCCGCCACGCTCACCCGCAGCACCCGTGCCGGCCAGGGGGAGGCAATGTCGCAGTAGCCGAGCTGCAGGCGGGCTGCCTCCACCGCTGTCACCGCCCGTTGGTACGTCGCGTGCAGCGAGGCCAACTGGCTGCCGTCGGGCTGCCAGGACTCCAGTTCCACCTCTGCCTTCTCCACTGCACTGCGTGCCTGCCTGACCCGGCGCTCGGCGTCTTCGGCCTCCACCTGGCTCACCGCTCCCTGGGCGGCCAGCGCCTGCAGGCGCTGGTGCGCACGCTCCGCCTCCTCCAGTTGCAGGAGGGCCTGTTCCAGCGCCACCCGGGCACGCGTACGTTCCAGGGTCACCCCCTGCCGGTAGCGCGCCTCGGCCGCTGCCACCTCCGCCTGCGCCTGCCGCAGCTCCAGCTGGGCGGGACCCCGTTCCAGTACCACCAGCAGTTGTCCAGCCGCAACCAGGTCGCCCTCCTGCACCAGCACCTCCTCCACCCGACCGGAG
>JARYMO010000231.1 GCA_029907055.1 Syntrophomonadaceae bacterium
GGCGGCCAGGGCATCGCGCTCCCGCGCGGCGATGACGTACTGGTGGAAGACGTGGCCGGGCACGACGTCGGGGATGCGCACGGCACCCGCCAGTTCCCGGCGCGCGAACTCCTCCCGGTACCAGCCGGCCACCTGCACGCGGCCGGCGTTCCACTCCGGCAGGTGCCGCAGTTTCACGCGCAGCACCGCCGCCTGCAGCGTGTCCAGGCGGCTGTTGCAGCCCACCAGCAGGTGGTGGTACTTGGGCCGGGCCCCGTGCACGCGCAGCAGCCGGATGCGGTCGGCCAGGCGGTCGTCGTTGGTGACCACCATCCCGCCGTCCCCGAAGCACCCCAGGTTCTTGGAGGGGAAGAAGCTGAAGCAGCCGGTGTCCCCGATGGTGCCTGCCATGCGCGGGCGGCCGTCCACCGACAGGGTGGCGCCGATGGCCTGGCAGGCGTCCTCCACCACCCATACGCCGAAACGGACGGCCATCTCCATCAGCCGCGGCATGTCGCAGGGGCGGCCGAAGAGGTGGACCGGGATGAGCGCCTTGACCTTCGGCCGCGCCCGCAGCAGGTCCTCCACCATGTCGAGGTCGAGGTGGAAGGCCTCCCGCTCGATGTCAACGAAGACCGGGGTGGCGCCCAGCCGGGTCACCGCCCCCGCGGTGGCGAAGAAGGTGAAGGCCGGCACGATGACCTCGTCCCCGGGGCCGATGCCCAGCGCCTGCAGGGAGAGCAGCAGGGCGTCGGAGCCGGAGCCCACTCCGATGGCGTGCCGCACCCCCAGGTACTGCGCCATCTCCTCCTCGAACTGGCCCACCTCGGGGCCCATGATGTAGCTGCCGCGCTCCAGCACCGCCCGCATGGCAGCGTCGATTTCCCCCTGCAGGCGGCGGTACTGGCCGGCCAGGTCCAGCAGCGGTACGGTCATGACGGGACCTCCTCCACCCGTTCGGGGGCCAGGCGCCGGTACTGGCTGCCGCAGGCCCGGCACTGGGCCTGTTCCTCTTCAAAACACAGGCGCTCCCCGCAGCGGCAGACCCACCCGACCACGGCAGCGGGGTTGCCCACCGCCAGCGCGAAGTCCGGCACCGGGCGAGTGACCACCGCCCCCGCCCCCACCATGGCGTAGCGCCCGATGGTGGTGCCGCAGACGATGGTGGCGTTGGCCCCGATGCTGGCCCCCTTACGCACCAGGGTGGGGCGGAACTCGTGCTTGCGCTCGATGAAGGCGCGGGGGTTGAGGACATTGGTGAAGACCATGGACGGCCCCAGAAAGACGTCGTCCTCGCACACCACCCCGGTGTAGACGGACACGTTGTTCTGCACCTTGACGCGGTCGCCCAGCACCGCGTCGGGCATGATGACCACGTTCTGGCCGATGCTGCACTGCCGCCCCAGGCGGCAGCCGGCCATCAGGTGGCAGAAATGCCAGATGCGGGTGCCCTCGCCGACCAGGGCGCCTTCATCCACGTAGGAGGATTCGTGCACGAAGTAGTCAGTCCCGCCCACCGGGACACCTCCTCACAGCAGGGTGATGCGCTCCCGGCCCGCGCTCACCCCGCGGGTGGCGTTGCGGGTGTCCAGCACGTGGCGCGCCTGCGCCACCACCCACGGGTAGTCGAAGGCCGAGTGGTCGGTAGCCACCAGCACCAGGTCACAGGAACGCAGCCGCTCGGCGCTGAGGTCGACGCTGCGCATGTGCAGGCCGTGCTCGCGGAACTCCGGCACCAGCGGGTCGTGGTACTCCACCTCGACGCCCTCGGCGCGCAGCAGGCGGATGACCTCGATGGCCGGTGACTCGCGGTAGTCGTCGATGTCCTTCTTGTAGGCCACACCCAGCACCAGCACCCGGGCCCGCGAGGGCGCGGTCCCCTGGTGGTTAAGGATGCGCAGCGCCTTGTCCCGCACGAACTCCGGCATCTTACGGTTGATTTCCCCCGCCAGGGCGATGAAGTGGGTATTGAAGTTGACCTCCCGGGCCTTCCACTCCAGGTAGTGGGGGTCGATGGGGATGCAGTGCCCCCCCACCCCCGGCCCGGGGAAGAAGGGCATGATGCCGAAGGGCTTGGTGTTGGCCGCCTCCAGCACCTCCCACACGTTGAGCCCCAGGCGGTCGCAGAGCAGGGCCATCTCGTTGACCAGGGCGATGTTGACCGCTCGGAAGGTGTTCTCGAACACCTTGGTCAGCTCCGCCGCCTTGGCCGAGGACACCGGCACCACCTGCTCGATGGTCTGGCGGTAGAAGGTCATGGCCGCCTGCAGGGAGCGGGGGCCGACCCCGCCCACCACCTTTGTGGTGTTGCGGGTGGTGTAGCGCTGGTTGCCCGGGTCCACCCGCTCCGGCGAGTGGGCCAGGAAAAAGTCGTGCTCCACCCGCAGCCCGGAGGACTCCAGCAGCGGCAGCATGACCTCCTCGGTGGTGCCCGGGTAGGTGGTGGACTCCAGCGTCACCAGCTGGCCGGGGCGCAGGTAGGGGGCCATGGCGCGGGTGACCGACTCCACGTAGCTCAGGTCAGGGGTAAGGTTGCGCGTGAGCGGGGTGGGCACGCAGACCACGATGACGTCCATCTCCGGAACGCGGGCGAAGTCACCCACCGCCGTCAGCCGGCCGGCCTGCACCAGCCGCCGCAGGTCGTTGTCGTCGACGTCGCCTATGTAGTTCTCGCCGCGGTTGATCTTGCGGGCCCGCTGCGGGTTCTGTTCGATGCCGATGACCCGGTAGCCCACCTTGCCCTTCTCCACCGCGAAGGGCAGGCCCACGTAGCCCAGGCCCACGACGCCCACCACCGCGCTGCGGTCCAGGATTCGCCGCTGCAGGTCCTCTTCGATCGTTGTCAGGGGTTCACTCCTCTCCCAGGCCAGGGACACGTCGCAGACCTCCTTTGAACTCGATGATATGGGCCCCCCGGGGCGTACGCGGCCCAGCCTCCATGGCCCCCAGCCGCCCCACCAGCTCCTGCAGGAAGTGCCGGGCCTCGCTGTGGCCCGGTGGGTCCGCCTGCCGCAGGCGACCCAGCAGCAGCGAGGTCACCGCCTCGTCCAGCGGCTCGTGGTCGGGGGCC
>JARYMO010000002.1:0-16544 GCA_029907055.1 Syntrophomonadaceae bacterium
CGAGGTTGGTGATGCCCACCATGCCGGCCACGTACAGCAGTCCCTCGATGAACGGATTAATGTAGCGTACGTCCACGGTCAGCTCCTCGCCTCCTCCACTGCCACGTTCAGCCGCAGGTCACCGGCGGCGGTGCTCATCACCACCGACCAGGAGCTCAGCTTGACGTTGAACATGCTGACCTCGGTGCCGGCGAAGACGCTGGGCGGGGTGAGGCGGATGCCGCAGCCCGGCAGGCGGTCGTTGACCTCGGTGATGGCGTGGCCGCTGATGATGTTTCCGATCTCGGCGCAGGACAGCAGCACCTCCTCCTCGGCCACCGAGTGGTACTGTTCGCCGGTGAGCAGGCCTGCCAGCTGCAATGCCGTGTCCTGGCTCATGTCCAGGAAGAACCGTCCGCTCCAGCCGCCGGTGAAGCCGACGATGACCGTGAACCCGCGGGAGCGGAAGGAATCTCCTTCTGGCTGCGGCTGGCCGCCGGTGACGGCCAGGTCCAGCATGGAAGGGAGGACGTCGGCGGCGGCCCGCACGAAGGGGGCGACGTAGGTGTCGGCATTCACGGGCGCCACCTCAGCTTCCCAGTACGGCCAGGACGTTCTCCACCATCTCCTGCGGCTTGAAGGGCTTGGTGGAGAAGTGGGTGATGCCCCGCCTGCGCGCGTCCGCTACCAGCTCAGCATCACCCATGGCGCTGAGCATGATGATGGGCTGCGCCGGGTTGGCCTGCTTGATGGCGGTGGCCGCCTCCAGCCCGTCCATGACCGGCATGGTGATATCCATGGTGATGACGTCCGGCCGCAGCGCCTGGAACAGGGCCACGGCCTCCTTGCCGTTGCCGGCCTCCCCCACCACGGCGAAGCCCTCCGGCTCCAGCGCCTTCCTGATGGGCTTGCGGATGACTGGCGAGTCGTCTTCCGCCATCACCCGTATGGGAGTGCCGTCAGCCTTCAGTCCCTTCACTGTGCTCCACCTCCTGCCACTCGTGCCTGTGCGTTGCTGCCCACGGCGCGGCAGATTTCCCGGGCGATGTCCCAGATGGGGACCACCAGGTCTGCCCCGCCCCGCTTGACCGTTTCCCCCGGCATCCCCCAGACAATGGCGCTCTCCTCCGACTCGGCGATAGTGAAGCCCCCGGCCCGGCGGATGGCCACCATGGCGTCGGCCCCGTCACTGCCCATGCCGGTCATCATCACTCCCACCGTACGCTTGCCGTAGACCGCCAGCACTGACTCCATCATCACCCCCACCGAGGGGACGAAGAGGTGGTGGGGGGTGGAGGGGAGGCGGATGACCACCTTGCCGGCGGCGTTCTTGACCAGCGTCAGGTGCCTTCCCCCCCGCCCCACGTAGACGGTGCCCGGGACCACCTGCATGCCTGCCTCCGCTTCCACCACCGGCAGCTGGCAGGCCTCGGCCAGCCGCTTGACGTAGGTGGAGGTGAAGTTGGGCGGCATGTGCTGGACCAGGAAGAAGGCGGCATTGAGACCGCGGGGCAGCAGCGGCAGCACCTCGTAGATGACCTTGGGCCCCCCGGTGGAGATGCCCATCGCCACCGCTTTCATGGGGCCTCCGCTGGCCGTGCCTGCCACCGGGGCGGGGGCGGCCCGCCGGGGTGAGGCCAGGCGTTCCTTCAGCCGCGGGCGTTGGCCCAGGCGGGCGGCGGCCTTCACCTTGGCGATGAGTTCCCCGGCCACCTCGTGCAGGTTGCAGGACACGGTGCCGCCGGGCTTGGCTACGAAGTCGAAGGCCCCCAGCTCCAGTGCCTCGAAGGTGGTGGCGGCCCCCTCCTGGGTGAGGGAGGAGACCATGACCACCGGGCAGATCTTCTCGTGCACGATGTGCTGGAGCGCGGTGATGCCGTCCAGCCGCGGCATGTTGACGTCCATGGTGATGACGTCGGGGCGGAGCTCCCGCGCCTTGAGGACTGCGTCCTCGCCGTCGCGGGCCGCCCCTACCACCGTGATCTCGGGGTCGCTCGCGAATATGGCCTTGAGCGTCTTGCGCATCAGGGCCGAATCGTCGGCCACCAGTACCCTGACCATGGCTAGCGCTTCCTGGCCGGTTTCCTGGCCGCGGGGGCTTCGAGGGCCGGCTCTGCCGTCGCTGCTCCCATCTCCGAGAGGCGCTGCCACTCCCGCTCCACCAGCACGTTGCCCAGGTCCAGCATGCTGATCATCCGCTGCGGGAGGTTGGCGATGCCGTCCATGAAGCGCCCTGCTGCGTGGCCGTTGAGGATCTCTGGCGCCGGCTCCACCAGGTGGCTGGGGATGCGCAGTACTTCCAGCACCTCGTCGACGATGATGCCGATCTTCTTGCTGTGGAGGTCGCTGACGATGATGCGCGTGAACTCCGTGTACTCCTTGGAGGGCATGTCGAACCGCTTGCGCAGGTCGATGACCGGGATGACGTCCCCGCGCAAGTTGACCACCCCTTCCACGAAGCGCGGGGCCCTGGGCACCTTGGTGATCTTGGACAGGCGGTTGATCTCCTGCACCTGGGTGATGCGGATGCCGTACTGCTCGTCTGCCAGCTTGAAGACCACCATCTGCTCCTCTTCGCCCTCCCCGCTGCGCGAGGTTTCCTCGCCGGCAGTGACCCCTGCCGACTTTTCCATTTCGCTCAGCCCGGACAACTCGTCCACCGAGACCACCTGCTGCGGGTCGATGAGCATCAGGATGCGCTTACCGCCTTCCAGGCGGGCGATGCCTGCCAGCTGGCTGCGCCCCTCGCCCACCAGGGCCGCCGGGGGCGGGAAAATGGTGTTGCGGGCGATGCGCGTCACCTCGTAGACCCGGTCCACCACCAGGCCCATGTAAGTGCCGTGGACATCCACCACCACCACCCGCGTGTGGTCGGTGATGTCCTGGCTGCCGGTGTTGAGCTTGATGCGCAGGTCGATGATGGGCAGCAGCCGGTCGCGCAGGCAAATGACGCCCCGCATGTAGGGAGGCGAGTTGGGGACCTTCACTACCTCGGGGAAACGGACGATCTCGCGCACGTGGCTGATGTCGATGGCAAACTCTTCCGCGCCCAGCAGGAAGGACACCAGCTGCGCCTCGTCACCCTGGCTGTCGCGGCTGCTCTCGCGGGCCTCGGCCGGCCGGCGGACTTCGACGCCGCCCCCGCGCGCGTGCACCTCGATGTCGCATACCCGCGCCGCCTCCAGGATCATGACCAGGCGGCGGCCGTCGGCGACCTTCACTACGCCCTTGATGGCGCCGCCATCGGCCTGCGACACCGCCTGGGTGTGCTCGATGCTGGCGGTCTCCACCCGCAGCACCTCGGACACCGCGTCCACGCTGAGCCCGACGGTGCGGCCCCCCACGTCGACCACGATGACCCGGCTGGAGGCGTCGCGTCCGGTGCGGGGCATACCGAACTTGGTGCGGGTGTCAATGACCGGCAGGATGCTGCCGCGCAGGTTGGTTACCCCTTCCACGTAGGGAGGGGCCTGGGGCACGGAGGTGATGGCCGGGGTGCGGATGATCTCCTGCACGTTCATGATATCCAGGCCGAAGTTCTCCTGGCCCAGGGCAAAGGTCACCAGCTGCATCTCGCCGGAGGAAAAGGTACTGTCTAGACTCACGGTTCTCCCTCCTCTCCTGGATGCGCCAGTGCGCTAGCCCACCTGCATTTCGTCGGCGATGGAGGCGATTTCCTCGATGGAGTTGGCCAGCTCCTCGATGGCCTTGGCCTGCTCCTGGGCCACGTGCGAGGCTTCCTCGATCTGCTGCTCCACCGCGGCCACGATTTCCGCCACCCGCTGTGCTTCCTTGGCGTCCTCCTCGATGGCGGTGTGCACCTCCTTGATTTGGGCCACCACCACCTGGCGGATGGCCAGGATTTCACCCAGCAGGTCTTCCACCGCCTGGTTCTTCTTCGATGCCAGCAGGGCGATCTCATCGGCCTTGCGGGAGGCTGCTTCTGACTGGGCGATCTCGCCTGCCACCCGACCCATCTGGGTCTGGATGTCGCGGATGAGGTCCTTGATCTTGTCAGCGTTCTCCGCCGACTCGGCGGCCAGGTTGCGGATGTCGCCGGCCACCACCGAGAAGCCGCGGCCGTGCTCGCCGGCCGTGGCGGCCTCAACGAACCCGTTCACCGCCAGCATGTTGGTCTGGATGGACACGTTCTCGATGGTGTCCACGATCTTTTCGATGCGGCGGATCTTGTCCTGCAGCGCTTCTACCGCCGCGTTGGTGGCGTCGTAGGACTTCACGCAGTCCTTGAGCTTGAACCACACCTGGCGTGCGCTCTCGCGCCCAGCAGCCAGGTTCTCCTTGACCTGGTTGTAGTACTCCCCGCCTGCCCCGGCGGTGGTGGCCATCTGGTCGGCGGTGGCCTTGCACTGCCCGGCGATGCTGGCTGCCTTGCCCGCCTCTTCCATGGCCAGCCTGGCGCCGCCCGCCATCTGCGCCAGGGCACTGGCAATCTCGGCCGCGGCGCTGCTCAGCTCCTCGATGTTGGCCGAGAGTTCCTCGGCGGTGGCCGCCACCTCTTCCGCCGACTTGTTGATGTTGGTGGAGGTCTTCAGTTCTTCCGCCATCTCGGTCAGTTCCTGGGTGGCCACCGTCACCTCGGCCAGGGCCTTGCTCTGCTCGCCCACCGCCTTGGCGGATTCCTGGGTGCCGCTGACCAGCTGCTCGGCGGCGGAGGCGATGGACTCGCTGGAGGCCAGGAAATCGGTGGCCTGTGCGGCGACATTGCCCGCCAGGCCGCTGCACTCGTCCACCACCGCGGAGTACTTGCCGAAGAGGTCGGCCATGGCCCCGAAGCACTCGTTGGACTTGCCCAGCTCGTCCTGCATCACGCTGAAGTCTTCCACCACCGCGTTGATGTCCTTGACCACCTCTTCCACGCCGCTGCGGATCTCGTCCACCACGCCGCGGATGTCGCGCGCCGAGCGCTCCGAGATTTCGGCCAGGTTGCGCACCTCGTCGGCCACCACCGCGAAGCCCCGCCCGTGCTCACCGGCGCGGGCGGCCTCGATGGCCGCGTTGAGGGCCAGCAGGTTGGTCTGGTCGGCGATCATCACCACCGCCTGCACGATGTCACCGATCTGGCGCGACTGCTTCTCCAGCTCGGCGATGCGCTTGCCCGACTGCTGGTTCTTGGCAGAGGCTTCCTTGAGCTGTTCCATCATGGTCTCCATGGCCTGCCGGGACTCCAGTGCGGCCGCGGTGCCCCTGGTGGCAATGGCGCTCAGTTCCCGGAACTTGGTCCCCAGCTCCTCGGCCGAGCGGTTGACCTGCACGGCCGCCACCCGCATCTCTTCCGCGCTGGCGCCCACCTGTTCGCCGTTGCCGGCCAGGCGGTCCATCAGGGTGGAGAACTCCTGGGCGGCGGCGTTGGACTCCTCGATGCCGGCCAGCAGCTGCTCGGAGGCGGCGGCGATGCGCTCCGCCATGCCCTGCTGCTTGGCCATGGTGCGGGCCTTGGCCTTTTCCTGCGCCATCTTGCGGGCCATCTCACGCTTGCGGGCGGCGAGGGCGTCGCCTTCGGGCTTGGCCGCCAGGCCGATCTTGACCACCGAGGCGGTGGTGGGGTTCGCGGTCGCAGGGGTTTCCAGCTTCTTCGCCATTCTCTAACCACTCCTATCCTTGCCGGTAGTATTCAGCAGCGTCTTGTCCACGTGCGGCCCGGGCCCGATGAAGGCGGCCCCAGCGCTCGTGCCTGGTGTCCTCCTCGCGCGTCTGCCCGCGGTGGTGCTACCGCCGGCAGTTCATGGCACACGCGACGTCCGGGCCGGGGAGACCGGGGCTGCAGGAGTGCCCGCCCGCGCTTCCCGGACGTGGGGAAGGTCCAGTTTGCCTGTTCGAAGCCCGGCCCCGTCGTCGCGTCTGCCCATTCACCGTGTCACCTCCTTTGCCTGTTCCTCTCCGCGCGAGGCAGCGGCGGCCGCCTGCTGGGGACGGTCGCCCGTGTCTGTCATGCCACGCGATGGTCGTGTTCCTGGCCCCCCGCCAGGTGGAGCTGCAGCAGTTGCGACGGGTTCAGGATGAGCACCACGCTCCCGTCGCCCAGGATGGTGGCCCCGGAGTAGATGCGCAGGCCAGCCAGTTCCTCGGCCAGGGGCTTGACGACGAACTCCTGCTGATTGTGGAAGCCGTCCACCAGCAGGCCGAAACGAAGCCCGTCGACGCGCAGGACGACCACGCAGGCACGGGCGTCGGCCCCGGTGGGCAGCATATCGCTCCCCAGGCCCAGCAAGCGGGCCAGGCTGACCAGGGGGGTGACGGAGCCCCTGATGTCGGCCAGCAGGCGGTCCTGGTAGCTGCGCAGGCTGGCGACCGGGATCTTCACGGTTTCCTCGATGGTGTCCAGGGAGATGATGTAGTCCTGCTCGGCGGCGGTGACGATAAGCCCCTGGAAGATGGACATGGAGAGAGGGATCTTCATGGTGAAGGTGGTGCCCTGGTGCAGGGTGCTGCTCACGCTCACCGAGCCCCCCACCTTCTCGATGTTGCTCTTCACCACGTCCATGCCCACCCCGCGCCCGGACAGCTCGGTCACCTCGTCGCGGGTGCTGAAGCCGGGAGCGAAGATGAGCTGGAAGGCGTCGGCCGGGTGCATCTTCTCCACCTGCTCAGCGGTGATGAGCCCCTTGCGCAGCGCCTTGAACTTGATCTCGTCCGGGTTGAGGCCGCGACCGTCATCGCTGATCTCGATGACCACGTTAGTGCCCTGGCAGAAGGCGCGCACCCCCACCCGCCCACGCGGGGGCTTACCCAACCGCATGCGCTCCTCTGCGGTTTCCAGGCCGTGGTCCACGGCGTTGCGCAGCATGTGCACCAGGGGGTCATTAATGGCTTCCACCACGCTCTTGTCGAGCTCGGTGTCCTCGCCCTCCACCTGCAGCTCCACCTGCTTGCCCACTTTCTGCGACAGGTCGCGGATGGTGCGCGGGTAGCGCTGGAAGAGCACCCGCAGGGGCACCATGCGTGCGGACATGATGGCATCCTGGAGCTCGTCGGAGATGCGTCCCACCTCCGCCGCCACCGCGTTCACCTCGCGGGACAGGGTGGGCAGGTTGTACTCCAGGCCGATGCGTCCGGCCAGGTGGAAGATGCGGTTCTTGGAGATGAGCAGCTCGCCGATCATGTTCATCAGCCGGTCCAGCTTCTCCTGGCTGACGCGGATGGACTGGCCGGCCACTTCCGCCGGCGGGCGCGCGTCGGAGCCGGCAGGCTGCAGGCGAGACCTCGCCACCTGCTGCTTGGTGAGGGCCAGCGCCACGTCCTGGGGGCTGGCATGGCCCTCGGCGACCAGGATTTCGCCCAGCCGGCGCTGGCGCTGCAGGGCCATCTCCAGGGCCTCGGGGGAGATTTTCCCCTCCTCCAGCAGGATCTCCCCCAGCTTCTTGTCGGCGTAGTCGTCGGGGACGTTTTCCAGCCCGCCGCATCCTGCCATGGCGGCGGCAGTGAGCTCCTGCAGGCGGAGCTGGCCGGCGCGCAGGGAGCCCAGCAGCTGGGGAGTCACCAGGTCCCTGTCTGCCTGCAGTGATGCCAGCAACTCGAGCTGGGTTTCGATTTCCGCCACCAGCTCCTCCAGCTTCATGTAGGAAGCGCTGGAACGGAGGTTGGTGAGCGCCCGCCGGTACTGCTTGACCCGTTTGCCGTTGACGGGCAGGCCTGGCACCGCGCTGTCGATGATGGCCGCCATGCTCTCCAGGGCCTGGCCGGAGATGTTGGCAAAGGCCGCCAGCCGGCTGCTGGCCCGCTCCACCGCGCCCGGGTCGCTGAGGGCGCTGGAGCCACGGGAGCCGGCCATCTCCGCCGCCGCCTCCTCCAGGCGGCGGATGAGGGGCTCGGGATGGCAGGCGCTGGCAGTGCGGTTCTCCCGCAGTTCATTCACCAGCGCCGCGGCCATGTCCACGGCCCGCAGCACCAGGTCCACGGCGGCGGGAGGGAGTGCCCGGCCGCTGCCGGCGCAGGCCTGCAAAAGGGTCTCGGCGGCATGGGTGAGGCGCCGGATGAGCGCCACCGGGTCACGCGGATGGTCGTTGTCGCGCAGGCTGGCGATGAGGCCGGCCCCACCCTTGATGCTGTGGAAGGCGCGCATCACCGCGTTGAGGTCATCGGTGGCGGCGCCACCCTCCAGTGCCACGCAGCGCTGTTCGACGGTTTCCAGGTGCTCGCAGGCCTCGTCGATGAAGTCGGGCAGCATCTGGCCCAGCAGCGCGGAGAAGGCGGAGTCCGCAGCCGGATGGCACGGCGCCCCGGCACCCTCCGCTTCAGCACTGGCAGGATGGGTCCCGTCGGCCGCCAGGGCGGTGCGCAGCGCAGCGATGGAGTCAACGAATGCCTGGATGCCAGGGTCATCCACCTCCAGGTGGAAGGGCTCGCGGGGCGCTCCGCCGGGGACCGCACGCAGCCCGGTCGCGGTCTGCTCTACCACCAGGTTGAGGATGTCGACCCCCCTCAGGAGGGAATCGGTGATCTCGGCATTGGTTGGCTTCATGGCCTTGCGGATATCGCTCATCAAGGATTCCAGCGCGTGGGCAGTGTCCTTGATGGGAGCGAAGTCGGCGAAGCTGGCCACGCCCTTGATGGAGTGCAGGGCACGGAACACGGCATCCACCAGTTCGGGATCGAAGCCGGTTTCCAGCTTGAGGATGCCCTCCTCGATGCCCTTGAGGTGTTCCGTCGACTCCTCGACGATGCCCTGCAGGATGTCAAAATCGTCCGCGTCGAAGGTGAATCTCACTCCGCCTCATCCACCTTTCCGGCTATGCGCCCAGCAGCATGCGGATGTTCTCGACCAGCACCTCGGGGTCGGTCGGCTTGACGATGTACACGTTGGCGCCGGCTGCGAACCCCCGCTCCTTGTCCTGCAGTTCGTCCTCGGTGGACACGATGACGATGGGCAGGTCTTCGTACTCCGGGTCCTCGCGCAGGCGCTCGATGAAGGCGTAGCCGTCCATGTTGGGCATGTTGATATCGGTGATGGCCATGGCCCACTGTTCACTGCTGCCGTAGATCTTCTCCAGGGCGTCGGCGCCGTCCACGGCGGTGATGACCTCCAGGCCAACGGTCTTGAGGATGTAGCTGTGGAAGTTGCGGATCATCTCGGAGTCGTCAACGATGAGGACCTTCTTCGTCATGTCCATCCCCCTCCGGTGTTCTGGCTCGACGGCTGGTGCTGCAGTGCCGTGCGCTAGCTCTGGTACACGATGTATCCCCCCATCCGCCGCAGCTTGAAGGCGGTGGTGATGCGGCTCAACGACTCGGCGTGGCCCAGGAAGATGAACCCTCCCCGGTTGAGCATGGTGTAGAAGCGGTCCACCAGCTGCTTGCGCGCGGCGTCGTCGAAGTAGATGAGCACGTTGCGGCAGAAGATGAAGTCGTATCCTTTCTCGTTGCGCAGGGCGCGGCGGTCCATCATGTTCACGTGCTCGAAGACCACGTGTTCCCGCACCGCTGGTGAGACCTCGAAGCTGTCCGGCCCCAGGCGGGTGAAGTGCCGCTGCAGGTAGACCGGTGGCACGTCCTTGACCGAGCGCGAGTCGTAGCGGGCCAGGTGTGCCCTCCGCAGCACGTTCTCGTCGATGTCGATGCCCTTCACCATCACGGTCCATTCCGGGAAGTCCTCCAGCATCTCCATCAGGATGATGGCCAGCGTGTACGGCTCCTCCCCGGTGGAACATCCGGCCGACAGGACCTTGAGGGTGCGGTCCCCCCGCGCCCGCTTGCGCTCCGCGACCTCCTCCAGGCAGTGTTCGGCGAACACCTGCAGCTGGGGGAACTCGCGGAAGAAATAGGTCTCGTTGACCGTCAGCAGGTTGACCAGCTCCTGGAACTCGCGCTGGTTGGTGTCGAGAAAGCGCAGGTACTTGTAGTACTCGCTCACGTCGCTGATGTCGCGCTGCTCCATGCGCTTCTGCAGGCGCTTCTTGACGAAGTAGATCTTGTTCTCGGCGAAATGAATACCGGTGCGTTCGTAGATCAGGTTGCGGATCTTGATGAAGTCCTCGACTGCCAGTTCCACTCGCTCCACCTCACTCCCCCAGTTGTTCGAGGGACCGCGCGATGGCATCGGCCAGGTCTTCGTCCACCGCCTCCGCCTGCAGTTCGCGCAGCAGCGGCAGTGCGGCGCGGTTGCCGTACAGTCCCAGGCCTTCCACTGCCCCCAGCGCCACCAGGCGGGACCGGGAGCGGGCGTGGGTGGAGAGCAGGTCGAGAATCTCCGGGTTGCGGAATTCGCCCACGAACACCAGCAGCTCGTACTTGTTGATGTCGTTGAGGGGGCTGTCGATGTAGGCGCTCAGCGCAGCCAGCAGGTCGGGCGGCAGCACCTCGGCCGGCGAACGGCGGAAGATGCCCTGCAGGGCGTTGATGACCTCCTTGGCCATGGCCGTGCCCCTCTCTTCGATGAGGGAGATGAGCAGGGGCAGGTGCAGGCAGTTGCCGCAGCGGGCCAGGAACTTGGTCAGCGAGTACTGCTCCAGCGGGCTGGCAGCGGTGAAACTGGGATAGAGAGAGGCCACCAGCTCCTTCGATTCCATGTCGCCGATGACGGCCAGGGCCTCCAGGCAGGCGCAGCGGAGCAGCAGGTTAGTGTGGGTCGCCAGCACCCGGTTGACGGCGGGGGCGGCAGCAGTGGCTTCCAGGCGACCCAGGTACTCCACCGCGGTGATGACCACGTTGAGGTCAGGGTCCTCCAGGGCCTCCATGATGACCGGGACGGCGCCCTCCATCTCCAGCAGGAACAGGGCGTCCAGGGCCATCTTGCGCACGTCCTTGTCCGCATCGTGCAGCATCACCGCCAGCGCCGGCAGGCTGTCAGGGCCCTGGTGGGCCAGCAGGTCGATGCCCGCGTTGCGCACGAAGGCATCCTGGCTGCGCAGCAGCGGCACCACCGCGTTGACCACCGCCGGGCCGGGCATCAGCCGCAGCGAACCGACGATGGCCTCGCGCACAAAGCGGGAGGGCTCGACTTCCAGCCGCTCGACCATGAACGGCACCGCCTCGTACACTAGGTCGTAGCCGATGTCCTCGGCGGCGAAGGCCCGTTCATCTTCGTCCGGGTCGCGCAAGCGCCTGATGAGTTCCTGCAGCTGAGCCACCACCATCACCTCGTCATCCAGGATGCGGCCGCCAGGCCAGGGAATGCTTTCACCAGAAACTATCGCATGGCAAATACTTGGTCTAAAGGGTTCTTCTTGTCGAATCGTGTCGAAGTTGACAAAATGAGCCGAAAGGAACCACAAAAATTGCGACATAAGTCCCATCTGCGCCGTGGGAGGAGTGGGTGCCGGGTGGCGGATGGCACGCGGGGCGCAGGAGCAGGGCAATGCATGACGTGACCCCACACGGCGGACCGGGTGCCCCTCCCTGCGGCGCGGGCTTCTCTCTCGGCCGGTGCCCGGGGCTTTCCCGCCGCGGGAAGGGATGCAGGGGCAGCAGAACTCCTCCCGTCCAAGGTATCGCTGGCTGGCACCGCCGCTGCAGTAAGATACTCCCATTTCGCCGTAATTGTCGAAAAAATAGAGCGAGAATCCGGAACGACGTGGGGCTGGAGGCGTTTCTCCGTCGGGGACCATGGTCCTGCAGGAGGGGGAGCTCGACCAGCAGGTGGTCCGTAATTCGAGTGCCCGCGCGAAAGAGGAAACCGGCTGCCGGGCGCAGAATTCTCTCAACATCACGGGGGGGTGGGAGCAGTGAGTCTGCGCGACAACAAGCCTGGGATCAGCAAGGTGGTCGTTACCATCTTCGGCGAGGAATACGTGGTGCGGGGGACCGAGGATCCCCAGTACATCGAGATGCTGGCGGCCTACGTGGACCGCAAGATGCAGGCTATCGCCCAGCGTAATCCCAACCTGCCGGCGGCCAAGGTGGCGGTGCTGGCGGCCCTCAACCTGGCCGATGAGCAGAGCAAGCTGCAGGAGGATTACGACGCGCTGGTGAAAACCCTGGAGGAAGCCAGGAACAACCGGATGGGGTAAGGCGATGGACAACCGCGCTATCGCCGCCATGCTGGATGAAATCGCGGACATGCTGGAGGTGCTGGGTGACAATCCCTTCAAGGTGCGCGCCTACCGGAGGCTGGCGGCCTACGTGGATCACCTGGACACCGAGCTGCGGGAGATCCACGCCCGTGGCGGGCTGGGCGACATCCCCGGGGTGGGCAAGGCGCTGAGGGCCAAGCTGGAGGAAATGCTGGAGACCGGGGACCTGGCGTACTACCGCCGGCTGCGCGAGAGAGTGCCGCCGGGGGTGCTGGAAATGCTGGCCATTCCCGGACTGGGCCCCCGCAAGGTGGGCCTCATCTATTCCCAGACCGGGATTTCCTCGCTGGACGAGCTGTACCGGGCGGCGCAGGAAAAGCGCCTGCGCCAGATCCCCGGCCTGGGCGGCAAGACGGAGTTCAACATCAAGAAAGGCATTGACATGCTGCGCTCGCTGGGCCGGGAGGTGACCCTGGGCACCGCGCTGCCCCGCGCCCTGCAGCTGCGGGACTACCTGGCCGAAATGCCGCAGGTGGAGGCGGTGGAAATCGTGGGCAGCATCCGCCGCGGCAAGCCGCTGGTGGGAGACGTCGACCTGCTGGTGGCGAGCTCGGACGAGGCAGCGGTGAGGGAGAAGGTGAGGAAATACCGGCGCGTGCTGGAGGTGGACCGCGAGGGCCCCGGCTACATCCACGGCCGCCTGGAACTGGGCCTCGAGTTCGAGGTCATCGTGGTCGCGCCGGGGGACTTCTACCGCTCGCTGCTGCTGTGCACCGGCTCCCGCGCTCACCGGGAGAAGATGGTGGAGGCCATGCGGGGAGTGGACCTGCGCGGGGTTGACAGCGAGCAGGCCATCTACCAGCGTCTGGCCATGCAGTACGTCCCGCCCGAGCTGCGCGAGGACCGGGGGGAGATTGAACGGGCGCGGGAAGGCACCCTGCCCTCGCTGGTGACCGTGGAGGACCTGCGCGGAGACCTGCACGTGCACACTGACTGGAGCGACGGCGGCAGCAACCTGCGCGAGATGGCAGAGGCGGCGCGGGCGCGTGGCTACCGCTACCTGGCCGTCACCGACCATTCCCAGTCGCTGGCGGTATCGCGCGGGCTGGACGTCGAGCGCCTGCGGTCCCAGGTGGAGGAGATCCGCGCCCTCAACCGGGAATGGACCGATTTCCGGCTGCTCACTGGCATCGAGGTGGACATCCTGCGGGACGGCAGCCTGGACCTGCCGGACGAGGTGCTGGCCGGGCTGGACGTGGTCATCGCCTCCATCCACAGCCACTTCCGGCTCAGCCGCGAGGAGCAGACGGCCAGGCTGGAAGCAGCCATCCGCAACCCGCACGTGGACATCATCGGCCACCTCACTGGCCGCTTGCTGGTCAGGAGGCCGGGCTACGAGGTGGACGTGGACCGGGTGTTGCGCCTGGCGCGGGAACACCGTACGGCCCTGGAGATCAACGCCCACCCCGACCGGCTGGACATCGACGAGGAGACGGCGCGCCGGGCCTGCCAGGCGGGGGTAAGGGTGGCCATCTGCAGCGACGCGCACCACCGCGCGGACCTGGACCTGGTATCCTACGGGGTGCTCAGCGCGCGCCGGGGGTGGGTGGGGCGCAGCGACGTGCTGAACGCCATGGAACTCGACGAGTTGCTGGCCTACCTGGGGACTTCCGGAGGAGATGCGGGGTGAGCGAGCAGTTGGACTGCATGACTCGGTCGGGCCAAGGCGGGGAATAAAGAGGAAGGTGAGGGGAGCGCGGCAGGGCGCTCCCCTCGGTTCCTGGGGTTCCTCTCCAGTCGCAACCACCACCGCTGAACCCCAGGACCAGGGGGGATGGCCGGGAGGAGGGCAATCGCCCCCCCGGACCGTAGCCGGATTTTGCCAGGGATCCCATTTCGCTCCTGGCACAGACCGGCAAAGGCACCGGATACCCGGGGTGCTTCCGGTGCAGCGGGGGCAGGAGAGGGAGATGCCCGGTGGGAGGCGCGCCGCAGGCAACAACAAGAGCGTGCTCCGGTTCCGGTCGTGCCGTCGGGTGGCGGGGGTGGTATAATCGGGGGTGTCGAGAGCAGGGGCCGGCGGCGGCCGGTGGTAGGGAAAGGGGAGAGGGCATTGCTGCTGGGTGAGATTTACGAACTGGCGGTGCAGATGGGCCTGGAGGCGGACGTGCGGGGAAAAGAAGCCATAGAACAGCTGCTGGCCCGGGCGCGCAGGGAGTATGACCAGGCCAAGGCGGAGGAGAAGGAGTTCTTCGACCTCGAGTCGCTCCGCCACCCCTTCCACGACACCCGCATCCTGGTGGGGGACGCCGACACGGAGGTGTCCACCGCCCTGTGCGGGATTGACATGGAAACGCCGGAGCTGTTGCTGGCGGCCTGGCTGCGCGAGCGGGGGCGGCCGGTGGACCTGGTCATCTCCCACCACCCCGAGGGGACGGCCCAGGCCGCACTGCACTCGGTGATGGACCTGCAGGCCGACCTGTTCCACCAGGCCGGAGTGCCCATTACGGTGGCAGAGGGGCTGATGGCCTCGCGGATCGCCGAGGTGGAGCGGGCCATCGCCCCGGTCAACCACCAGCGGGCTATTGACGCCGCGCGCCTGCTGGGGCTGCCGTTCATGTGCGTGCATACTGCCGCCGACAACCTGGTGAACCGTTACCTGCAGACCAGGCTGGACCAGGCGCGGCCTTCCACGGTGGGTGAGGTGATGGAGGTGCTGGAATCGATTCCCGAGTACCGGCAGGCGCGGCGCCTCAAGGCCGGACCCCGCTTGTTCGTGGGCGACAAGAAGCGCCGCGCGGGCAGGGTGCTGGTGGACATGACCGGCGGCACCTCGGGGTCGGAGAAGATGTACGAGAAGCTGGCCGCGGCCGGGGTGGGTACGGTGGTCTGCATGCACATGCAGGAGAAGCACCGCAAGAACGCCCAGGACCACTGTGTGAACGTGGTGATGGCCGGCCACATGGCCAGCGACTCGCTGGGGCTGAACCTGTTCCTGGACGAGGTGGAGAAGCGCGGCGTGAGCATCATCCCGGCTGCGGGCTTCATCCGGGTCCGCCGCAGCCGGGACGGAGCGGGGGAACTGGTGCGTGAGTGAGCCCCGCTCAAGGGGCCATTGCAGGGGGTCGGGGATGGAACTGCTGGCACCGGCAGGCAACTGGCAGGCGTTCGTCGCGGCGGTGGAGGCCGGGGCCGACGCGGTGTACGTGGGCGGCACGCGGTTCAGCGCCCGCCAGTACGCCGACAACTTCACGCTGGAGCAGCTGCGGCGGGCGGAAGAGTACGCCCACCTGCGTGACAGGCGGCTGTACGTGGCGGTGAACACCCTGCTTGACGGTGGGGAGATGGAGGAAGCGCTGGAGTACTGTTTCCTGCTGCAGGAGCTGGGGGTCGACGCGGTCATCGTCCAGGACCTGGGGCTGATGTACCTGCTGCGCCGCACCCTGCCCGGGCTGCGGGTGCACGCCAGCACACAGATGAGCATCCACAACGCCGCCGGGGTGGCCCTGCTGCAGCGCTGTGGGGTGGTGCGGGTGGTGCTGGCGCGCGAGTTGTCGGCCGCTGACGTGGCTTCCATTCACCGCCAGGTCCCGGCCATGGAACTGGAGTGCTTCGTGCACGGGGCGCTGTGCTTCTCGCACTCGGGGCAGTGCCTCTTCAGCAGCCTGGTGGGAGGACGCAGTGGTAACCGGGGCCGCTGCGCGCAGCCGTGCCGCCTGCCCTACTCTCTGCTGGCCGGCGGCCGGGAAGTGCGCACGCGCGGCGAGCACCTGTTGAGCCCGGCTGACCTCTGCCTGCTGGAGGCGCTGCCCTCGCTGCAGGCCGCCGGCGTGTCCTCGCTGAAGATCGAGGGGCGCATGAAGCGCCCCGAATACGTGGCCACGGTCACGGCCGTGTACCGCCAGGCGCTCGATGCCCTGGCCGGGGGGCACTTCCTGGTCCGCGAGGACATGAGGCAGGCGCTGGAGGGCATCTTCAACCGCACCTTCACTACCGGCAGCTGGGGCGGGGAAGGAGCCCACGTGCTGAACATCGCCCGTCCCAACAACCGCGGGGTGCTGCTGGGCCGGGTGACTTTCCAGCACCCGGACGGCCGCACCGGCATTCACTTGCTGCAGCCGCTGCGCCAGGGGGACGGTATCGAGGTGTGGGTGCGGCGGGGTCCCAATCCGGCGCTCACGGTGCGCGAGCTGTGGCTGGGCGGCCAGGCGGTGGAAGAGGTCGCGGCCGGACAGGAGGCGGTGGTGGTACTCCAGGCGCGGGTGGGGCGGGGCGACCGGGTGTTCAAGACCCACGACGCCGCCCTGCATGCGCGGGCGCAGGAACTGATGGTGCACAACCGGCTGGCGGGGCGCATCCCGGTGTGGGTAACAGCGCGGCTGGCCGCCGGGCAGCCGCTGCTCGTTACCCTGCGCGACGGGGAGGGGAACCAGGGACAGGCAGAAACCCCCAGCCCGGCCCTCCCGGCCCGTACACGGGCAGTGAGTGCCGCCGACCTGGAGGAGAAGCTGTCCCGCCTGGGGGCCACGCCCTTGGTAGTGGCGGGCATGGAGCTGCAGGTGGAGGAAGGGCTGATGGTCCCGTTCAGTGAGGTCAACG
>JARYMO010000002.1:16554-23634 GCA_029907055.1 Syntrophomonadaceae bacterium
GTCGAGCGGCTGCTGGCAAAGCGGCTGGGCCGGCGGCGGCCGCCGGCGATGGCCCGGACGGAGTTCCAGGCGCGACTGGCAGCAGCCAGGCCGGCGCCCGTTGCCGGCCCCGCCAGGGCCGCGCGGCCCCTCCTGGCGGTGGCGGTGAGCACGGTAGAGCAGGCCTGGCAGGCGCTGCAGGGCGGGGCCGAGCGGGTGTGGGTGGGTCTGGAAGGCCGGGGGCCGGGGGGCGTGCCCGACCCTGGTGACCTGGCCGCGCTGCAGCGCGAGGCCCGCCGGCGGGGGTGCCGGGTGGGGGTGGCCTTGCCGCGCATCCTCCTTCCCCACGACGGCCTGGACTGGGAGCTGGCAGCCCGGGTGGGAGAAGCCGGGGTGCTGGCCGGTAGCCCGGGGGCGGCGGCGATGGCTGCGGAACAAGGACTGGCGGTTCACGGCGACTACCCGCTGAACGTCTTCAACCCCTGGGCGTACCGTTTCTGGCAGGAGCGCGGAGTACAAGCCATCTGCCTGTCACCGGAGCTTTCGCTGCAGCAGTTGCGGCAATGGCCGGCGGGGCAGCGCCAGCAGGGGGAAGTGCTGGTGCACGGGGAGCTCCCGCTCATGGTGTCCGAGTACTGCGTGGTGCGGACGGCCCTGGGACTGCAGGACGTGCAGCCCTGCCCCGCCCCGTGCCGCCACGCTGACTTCATCCTGCGCGACCGTCGCGGGTACCTGTTCCCGTTGGAGAACGACGCCAGCTGTCGCTCCTACCTGTTCAACGCCCGCACGCTGTGCATGATCGAGGAGTTGCCGGTCCTGTTGGAGCTGGGCGTGGCGGCCATGCGCATCGAAGCCAGGCGGGCGGGGGCAGGTGGCCTGGCGCGGACGGTGGCGGTGTACCGTGCCGCGCTGGAGCAGCTCTGGCAGGGCCGGAACGTGGACCTGGCTGCAGCCAGCGCTGAACTGGCGGAATTGGCGCCGTCGCCCTTCACCAGGGCGCACTACTACCGGGGAGTTATATGAGCCATGGACCATGAATCGCTGCGGCGGCTGGAATTCGACAAGGTGCGGGAGATGTTGGCCATGCAGGCGCGCAGCGCCGGGGGGGCGGAGCGGGCCCGGCGCCTGGTGCCCAGCTCGATCCGGCCGCAGGTGGAAGCCTGGCTGGCGCAGACGGCAGAGGCGGTAGAGTTGCTGCGGGTCCGCGACACCGGGTTCCTCGGCCAGGTGCACGACGTGGGCCCCTCCCTGCGCGTGGCAGCAGCTGGCGGGGTGCTGGGGCCGGAGGCCCTGCGGGACGTGGGTCAGGTGCTGCGGGCCTGCCGGCTGGCCCGCGAGTGCACCAGGGAAGAGCGCTACGCGCAGCTGCGGGCGGTGGTTGCTTCGCTGCCCTGCCTGCCGGAACTGGAGCAGGAAATCTCGCAAGCCATCGACGAGGGGGGATGGGTCAAGGACGAGGCCTCCCCCGAACTGCGCGCGGTGCGGCGGCGCATCAGTGCCGCGCGCGCCCGGCTCAAGGACTCCCTGCGGGAGTTCGTGAGGTCGCCTGCCCACCAGAAGTACCTGCAGGATGCTATTGTCACCGAGCGCGGGGGCCGTTACGTGGTGCCGGTCAAGCAGGAGTGCCGGGCGGAGGTGCCAGGCATCATCCATGACGAGAGTGCCAGCGGGGCCACGGTGTTCGTGGAACCGCTGGCGGCGGTGCAGGCCAACAATGAGATCCGCCGCCTGGAAAGCGAGGAGCGGCGCGAAGTGGAACGGGTGCTGCGCCGGCTGACCGGGCGCCTGGCGCCCTGGGGGGAAGAGATCCGGGCAGGGGTGGGGGCCCTGCACGAGTTCGACTTCATCCTGGCCCGGGGCAGTCTGGCGCTGGCCATGGATGGGCGGCAGCCCCTGCTCAACGAGCGGAAATGGGTCCGTCTCCCGCGCGCCCGGCACCCCTTGCTGGGAAAGGAAGCCGTGCCCATCGACATCGAGGTGGGCCGGGATTTCGATATTCTCATCATCACCGGGCCCAATACCGGAGGGAAGACGGTGGCCCTCAAGACCCTGGGCCTGCTGACCGTGATGGGCATGAGCGGCCTCTTCCTGCCCGCCGCCGAGGGCTGCCAGATCTGCCTCTTCGACGCCGTGCTGGCGGACATCGGGGACGAGCAGAGCATCGAACAATCTCTCTCCACCTTTTCTTCCCACATGGGTACCATCGTGGAGATCCTGCGCAGGGCCACCTCCGATTCGCTGGTGCTGCTGGACGAGCTGGGGGCCGGCACCGATCCGGTGGAAGGGGCATCGCTGGCCCGCGCCATCCTGGAGGAGCTGTTGAACCGGGGCCTGCGGGCGGTGGTCACCACCCACCAGAGCGAACTGAAGGTGTTCGCTTCCCAGCACGCACGCGCGGAGAACGCCAGCGTGGAGTTCGACCCGGTAAGCCTGCGCCCCACCTTCCGGCTCATTATCGGTGTGCCGGGGAGCAGCAATGCGCTGGAGATCGCGGCCCGCCTGGGATTGGAAGCGCGCCTGGTGGAGCGGGCGCGGGAGCTGCTGCCCCGGCAGGAAGTGGAACTGGGCCGCGTGATAGCCCAGCTGCGCGAGACCACGGAGGCTGCCGAGCGGGAGAGGACGCGCTGGGAGCAACTGCGCAGGGAAGTGGAATTGCTGCAGGCGGCGCTGGCCAGCCAGCGCGAAGCCCTGGAACGGGAGCGGCGCGAAGTGCTGGAACGGACCCGCAGTGATGCCCGCCAGTACCTGGCGCGGCTGCGGGCGGAGGCGGACGAAGCCGTGGAGCAGATCCGCCGGCTGTTGCGCGAGCGGGAACAGCCGCCGCGCTGGCACGAAGTAGAGCAGGCCCGGCGCGGCCTTGGCCGCCTGTCCGTCGACCTCCCGCAGCCGCCGCCGGCGGTCCCGGCCAGCGCCGAAGACCTGCGTCCCGGCAGCCCGGTGGAGATCCGCAGCATCGGCCAACGCGGGCACGTCATCACTGCCCCTAACGCGCAGGGGGAGGTGCTGGTGCAAGTAGGCATCGTGAAGCTCACGGTGCGGGCAGAGGACCTGGCGCCAGCAGCAGAACAGGAGCGGGAGCGGGCGCGGGCGCGCACGCAGACCTTCCTGGACAAGGCCCGCACCACCTCCCCGGAACTTGACCTGCGCGGACTGCACGCCGAGGACGCCCTGCACGAGCTCGACCGCTACCTCAGCGATGCGCGGCTGGCCGGCCTGACGAGCGTTCGCATCATCCACGGCAAGGGGACCGGGGCGCTGCGGCGCGCGGTGCGGGAGTACCTGGAGAAGGCAGGGGTGCAGGAATTCCGCGACGGTGAGCGTGGCGAGGGGGGCAGCGGGGTGACGGTAGTCCTGCTCTAGCGGAATGGCCCTTGGCGCGGCGTGCTGGTGCGCGGGTGCCCGCGGCAGGCACCTGGTGGTGACCATCTTCGGGGAGCGGCCATGGCGGGGCTGGCATTCCCCCGGCCCGCCACCGCGCGCTCGATGCCTGCGCCCGCGGGGAGGGGCCAGCGCGCCAAGGTATCCGCTGCCCGTCGGCATCTGCTAGAATGGAAGTACCATGTGCGACGAGGGGGGCTGTGCGTGCCACTGATCGACTACCGCTGGTTGAAAGGGCGTACTCCCTGCGTCCTGGGGTACGAATCCAGCATGACCTCGGCGGTGATGGTGCCGTTGGCCTGGCGGCAGGGGCAACTGGCGGTGCTGTTCGAGGAGCGGGCGCATTCCCTGAACCGCCAGCCGGGCGAGATATGTTTCCCGGGCGGCCGCGTAGACCCCTGCGACCCCGAACCGGTGCAGGCAGCGGTCCGGGAAACCTGCGAGGAACTGGGGCTGTGCGCCGGGGACCTGGAGGTCATCGCGCCGCTGGACATCCTGGTCACCCCTTACAATCTCATCGTGCACCCCTTCCTGTGCGAGGTGAACGCGGCGGCAGAACTGCGCCCCAACCCGGACGAGGTGGCCGACGTGTTCTGGGTCCCGCTGGAGTTCTTCCACGCCACACCCCCGCTGACCTGGGAGCTGCGGGTGCACATGCACCCGGCCGAGGACTTTCCCTTCGACCTCATCCCGTCCGGACGGGACTACGACTGGAAGGTAGGCGTCTACCAGGTGCATTTCTACCTGTACGAGGGAAGAGTGATCTGGGGAATGACGGCCCGCCTCGTGCACCATCTCCTGCGGTTGCTCACCACCACCGCGTGCCCCCTGGAGGAGAGGGCGACACCGCCCGGCCCCCCGTACTGAAAGCGAGCGGGGAGCGTCAGGGGAGCAAGGAAAGAATGGAGGGGTCAGAGTGCTGGTCTTGCGAACCGAAGCGGGGAAGGACAACCGGTTGCCGCAGTCCCTCAGCCGCCCGCTGGCCGACCTGCTCCAGGCGGCCCGTCAGCGCTACGGCCTGGAGCTGCAGGCCCTCACGGATCGCTCCGGGGTGACCGCCATACGTTCCGTGCCGGACTGCCAGGAGGCGGAGGAGGCATTCTACTTCCGTTTCACGTGGGACGAGGACGCGGTGTACATTGCCAACCTGCAGGTGCCGCGGCGCCTGCGGGGGAGGGGGATGGGGCGCCAGTGCGTGCAGTGGCTGAGCGGCCACGCCGCGCGTTGCGGGGTGCCGTGGCTGAAGGTGGAGACCTGTCCCGGCGCGGCGGGGTTCTGGAAACGGCTGGGGTTCGTCGAACAGGCGCCCATGGAAGATTTCTGAGCTGCAGCCGGGGCCAAAGCAGGCCAGCATGGAGGAAACCGCACCCGCGGTGTCAAATACTCACTGCAGGGAGGAAGGCACAGGCAGGGTGACACGTGAGAGGAGGGGGGCTTCTTCGATGAAAGAACTGAACATCTTTGCCGTTTCGGACTCCTTGGGTGAGACCGCGGAGAGGATTGCGGTAGCCTCTGCCCTGCAGTTCAACATCAGCCGCAATCTCACCCGCTTTTCCCGCATCGTGAAGAAGGAACAGCTGGACGAGGTGTTGCGCAAGGCCCGGGACGCCGATGCCATCGTGGTGTACACCATTGTCATCCCCGCACTCTCGGACTACATGAAGAAGACGGCGGAGGAGATGGGGGTAGTAGCCATCGACGTCCTGCAGCCGCTGCTCGATGCCATCCAGGCCAAGACCGGCGAAGAACCTGCCCGTATTACCGGGCTGACCCACAAGATGGACGAGCGCTACTTCAACCGCATGACGGCCATCGAATTCACCCTGGCCCATGACAATGGGCAGAACCTCGACACCATCAAGGACGCCGACCTCATCATCCTGGGGTTGCCGCGGACGTCCAAGACGCCGCTGTCCATGTACCTCGCCAACCTGGGCTTGAAGGTGGCCAACTACCCCATCGGCCGCGATGGCCAGATACCCCCGGAGATACTGGAGCTCAAGGGCATCAAGCCCATGGTCGGCCTTGACATCGACCTCGAGTCGCTGCTGGAAATGAAGCGCGACATCGCCCACACCTTCCAGCCGCCGTTGGACCTGGAGGCTATTGACGACGAGCTGCAGGAGGTGCTGGAGAACGCCTACCGGGTGTTCGCCCGGCTCAAGTGCGAAGTCATCAACGTGGCAACGCGGGACATCGAAGAAACGGCCAACATCATCATGGAGAAGTTTGCCTTCCGTATCAAGCTGGCTCACGTGCGGCCCACCGACTAGAAGGCGAGCCACGACAGACAGCCCACCCCGTTCGGGGTGGGCTGTTCGCGTTGGAAGCCGTGCCTGCCGCTCCGGTTACTTCGCCCACGGGCCAAAGGGGCGGCCCACCGGCAGCACTACCTCGCCGCAGTGCACGTTGAGCACGGCGGCCGCGGAGGCGTAGAAGGACAGGATGGAGATCCCCAGCTCAGCGTAGGCCGCCAGCAGGTGCCAGAACTCGCCGCCCCAGCCCAGGGTGCTCATGAACAGCCCGGCGAAGAGGACGTCGATGAGGAAGAAGATGGAGAACAGCACCTTGTGCGTGCTCATGGCGCCTACGGTCATGTAGAGGGTAAAGATGAAGTACCCCAGGAAGGCGAAGCCGAGCTGGTGGGTGTCGGCCGTGGCGGCGGCCGCCGCGCCGAACATGCCCATCTTGATCATCCAGGACATGGCCACGCCGAACCAGAAGAAGCCGTAGCCGCAAAAGGCGGTAGCGCCGAAGGTGTTGTTGTGCTTGAAGTCGTAGAGCCCGGCCACGAACTGGGCGGCCGCTCCGAGGAAAATGGCCCACGGGAGCACCAGGGCCACGCTGTGCGTCTCACCGCCGGTGATGCCCAGCTTCTGCGAGGAAGCGACCAGCGTCACCATGGCCAGACCGAGCAGGCCGAGGGCGGAGGGGTTGCCCACCGCTTCCGAGATGTGGCCCGAGATGCGAACGTCTTTGACGGTGCTTTCAGAATTGTTCTTCATGAGTACCTCCTCCATCGTGTGGCGTGATGTGTCTGCGGGCCGGGGGCTGAGGCCCCCTGGCTGAGCTTCACCTCCTTTCCCTGGTACCCGCCGACAGAGTCCAGGCCGCGCAGGGCCAGCGTGCGTGATATCGTGACATATTTCACACACCCTGTTCCTGATTCGCGGTGGAAGGGAGAAATCCTTCTTTGCCCGCAGGAGCAGGGGCACGTATGCCGGCCAGCAAGGAATCGCCAGTCGCGGCGGAGAATGTATGATGAAACGACGCCAAGCAGACGGGGGTGTGGGCATGAAGGTGGGCCAGAAGGTGCAGTTGCTGGCAGAGTTTTCCGGCGTCCCGGCGGGCACCGTGGGCAAGGTGGTGGAGGTGGAAGCAGGAGGCAGCCTGTACCTGGTGGAGTGGATGCTGCCGGGACGTGATGCGCGGCAGGCCATACGTCACCTGCTCACGGCAGAGGAGGTACAGAAGCTGGTGCGCCCACTGTAGCCGCCGGGAATGGTGGCAGCCATTCCGGTTGCCGGGCGGGCGCAGGCGGGTGTCACGGGGGGAGGACGAACGGTGGGGAGAGCACGCGAGGTGGTGGCGAAGGTCTTCATGGTGGCCGGGCCGGGGGTTACGATGGGGGACGACTGTTGTGTGTACCTGCTGGACGGGGGCTCGGCGCTGGTGCTGGTGGATGCGGGAGCCGACCCGGCGGCTGCCAGTATCATCGAGAAC
>JARYMO010000232.1 GCA_029907055.1 Syntrophomonadaceae bacterium
GTGTGCCCAGCGGCGCTTCCATCCCCGGCCGACAAAAAACAACGTGGGGCAGTTCCCCAGGAAAGGGAGACTGCCCCGCTCGCCCGAGGCCCTCACCGGGGCGGCTCAGGCTCGAAGAACAGGAAGATCGAGCACGCGTCCAGGTTGGCATTGGCAACCCAGACCGCCAGGGCCACCACCGCGGTCATGGCCGCCAGTCTGATGCGCTGCAGCACCGTCACCCCTCCTTTCCCGGTACGAACAGGAACCCCAGCCACCGGTCAACCTGCCCTATGAACCGAAAGCCCAACGGGGTGAGCGTGAAGCTCTGCCACAGCATCCCCACCACCAGCGCGTCGGCCCACCAGGTACCGGCCGGCGCGGGTGCCAGCAGCAGGGCGAAGACCGCGGCTGACAGCGCCAGCAGGCTGCGCGCCCGCAGCCCCCGCCTCCTGTCCCCCTCGGGCAACGGACGCACCGGGCTGCCGGCCGGGGCCCAGGCCAGGGCGATGGCCGTCGCTGCCGCCATGCCCGCCCACCGCCAGGCAGCCAGCTGGGGGAGCCCCCCGCAGGCCTGCACCGCCCGGCCCAGCAGGGGAAAGACCGCCGCGCTCAGGACCAGGCAGCGAGAGTAGGCCGTGCAGTGGACCCCGCCAGACACTCTCCGGTACGCCATGGCCACCGCCATGACCAGCGCCGTCTCAGCCAGCACCCCTGCCGCCCAGGCAATGGCCAGCACCACCGCCACCTGCGACAACCCGTCCAGCAGAATCTCCAGCCCATACGCGACCATCGCCGCCTCGGCACCCGTGCGAGAGGCAACGAGCCCGCGGCTCATCCTCAGCGCCAGCCACCGCACCCCTGTCACCCCGTTTCAGGCCCTGCCCGCGACCGCAGCACGTCCACTCCACTACCATTATAGCGGTCACGGGACACACGCCATGTCGAACGGTGTCGAGCCGCCGCCCCAAAGTGGCCACAATCGTTCGTCACGATTCGACACGCGGGCCGCTGGGGGTGGGACGCGGGGGAGCCTGCCTGGGAGAAAAAGGAGGGGAGGAAGGGGCCGGGACGGATGGGACAGGAAGCGCGCCGGGCGGGGGGTCAGCCAGGGAAGTCAACACGGGCCAGAACCTGGTCAGGTTGCTCCTGCCGGAGGCTGAAGCGCCCGCCGTTCCTGGCCACCAGTTCGCACACGATGGCCAGCCCCATGCCCAGGTGGGAGCCTCCCTTGGAAGTGAAGCCCGCCTCGCACAGCCGATCCGGCATGGTCGCCGGCAGCTGGCCGGGATTGCGCACCGCGAAGACCACGCGCTCCTGCTCACGTTCGATGCTGAGGCTCACCGTGCGCCGCTCCGTCGCCTCCACGGCATCGAAGGCGTTGTCGAGCAGGTTGCCCAGGATGCGGTTGAGTTCGTGGGAGGGGACCTGCACGCGCTGGGGATCGGCCAGCACGCGGACATCGAAGGCGATGCCACGGGCGGCCGCACTGCCCATCTTCGCGTGCAGCAGGGCCATCAGGCTGGGTTGCCCGGGGATACTGACCGTGTTGAGGGTGGTGGTGTCTGCGAACACGTCCTGGATGTAGCGCTCTGCTTCCTGCGCGCGCCCCAGCTGCAACAGCCCCAGCAGCGTCTGCACGTGGTTGAGGAAATCGTGACGCTGCGCCTGCATGCCGCGGAACAGCTCGCCCACGTGGCGCCAGTTCTCCACGTCGGCCTGGTGCTGGGCCAGCTCTTCGCTCAGGCGCAGCAGGCGCGCCACCACCAGCACGGATACCATGGCCACCACCATCACCAGCAGGGTGGCCGCCCCCGTCATCGGCGCCGAGGCCGGGATGCGGAACACCGTCCGCACCACGGCGTTGAAATTCGCGCCCGCCACCAGCAGCACCTGCATGGACACCAGGGCGATGAGGGACAGGAACAGGGCCTGGCGCTGGGCAACAGCGGCGCCGGCGCGCGGCCCGCTGCGCGGCCGGGCCCGTGTCAGGCGCAGGTCAAAGCGGTTCACCGCCCAGGCTGCTGCGGCCAGCAGCAGCACCTGCGGCGCCCCGGCGGCCACGCGCAGCCAGGCCGAGGCCATGATCTCGCGCAGGGTCAGGCCGCTGACGCTGCAGGTCACCGGCACCAGCGACATCTCCAGCAGCCCCAGGCCCAGGAAGCCCAGCGAACAAGCGGCCAGCGAGTGCCAGAAATTCACCCCCAGCCCCACCCACAGGGCCGTCACCAGGAACACCAGGTGGGCCAGGGTGTGGACCCCGTAGGGCACCGGCAACCCGCGCACAGCCAGTGAGAACAGTGAGGCGGCGACGGCCACCAGCAGCAGCCTCCTCCCCCCCACCCGCAGGCCCAGCAGGGACAGCCCGAACCAGCATACCACCGCGCTCTCCGGAATCGAGTACAGTATCATGGCTGCCAGCGGCAGCTTGTCCATCACGCCACCTCGCCCCGCCCGGTCGCTGCCGGCGCTGGCCCCGCTGCGCGGGGCTGCCGGCAGCGGCCGCCGTCGGTCCCGCCGCCTGTCCCGCGCTCAGCGCAGACGCGCCCCCACCTGCTCTTCCAGCGCGCGCAGGATGTCCTGCAGGTGCACTGAAACCTGCTCGTCGGAGAGGGTTTCCTCGTAGGCCTGGAAGGTCAGGGTGTAGGCAAGGCTCTTGCACCCCTCCGGCACGGGGGCGCCGCGGTAGACGTCGAACAGCAGCACCGAGCGCAGCAGGGGGCCGCCGGCCGCGCGAATGACCTCGTCGACCCGCTCTGCCTCCACCTCCTCGCCCAGCACCAGCGCGATGTCCCTCACCACCGCCGGGAAGCGGGCAATGCCCTCGCTCATCCGCCGCGGCCCGGCCAGGGAGTACATGACCTCCAGGTCCAGCTCCAGGGCGCAGGCGCGCTTCCTGATGCCGAAGCCCTCCAGCACCCGCGGATGCAGCTCGCCCAGCGTACCCACCGCCCGTTCACCGTGCATGATGCGCGCTGCGCGGTAGGGGTGGAGGTAAGGGATGTCGCCAGCCGCCTGGAAC
>JARYMO010000233.1 GCA_029907055.1 Syntrophomonadaceae bacterium
CATCGGAAAAATTAAAATCAGGCCGCAAGAGGCGCATGTTGAACCTCTTACCGCCCAGGTACACCGCGTCCGCCCCGCTGGCGATGACCGCCTCCAGGGCCTGCCACTGCCCTGCCGGGGCCAGCAGCTCAAGTGATTCTCGTTGCATGGAACCGATACTTCCTCTCCCTTTCCGCCTGCGGGGGCTACCCCATGAAGGTCACCAGTGTCTCCACCACCAGCTTGCGCACCATCTCGATGACCAGGATGACCAGCAGCGGCGAGAAGTCAATCCCTCCCACGCTGGGCACCAGCCGCCTGAAGGGAGCCATGATGGGCTCGGTCACGTCATAGATGAACTTGATGAGCGTCTGACGGGGGTCGTGGCGTACCCACGACAGGATAACCCGTGCGATGACCAGCCAGGTCAGGACCTCGAAGGCGACATTGACGACGTAGGGCACGGTGAACGTGTCGAACAGAATCGCAACCACTCCTCCTTGTCGTGCACCCCTCCAGGATCAGCCGCGGCCCAGTTCGATTGAGCGCTGGTAGGCGCTGCGCACCGCGCGGAAGAACGCCGCCCGCAGGCCCCCTTCTTCCAGCTGACGCAGCCCGGCAATGGTGGTGCCCCCTGGAGAGGTCACCTGTTCGCGCAGCACGGCAGGGTGCTCGCCGGTGGTCTGCAGCATGGCCACCGAGCCCTTAAGGGTCTGCAGGGCCAGCGCCCTGGCCAGGTCCCGCGGCAGACCGACCTCCACGCCGGCGTCCACCATGGCCTCCGCCACCAGGTACACGTAGGCGGGCCCGCTCCCGGACAGGGCAGTAACGGCGTCCATGGCCGATTCTGGTACTGCCACCGCCTGCCCCAGGGCAGCGAACATCTGCAGCACCAGCCCCTCGTCGGCCGCTGACGCCGAGGCCCCGCGGGCCACTGCCGAAGCCCCCTCCCCCACCAGGCAGGGGGTGTTGGGCATCACCCTCACCACCGCCACGCCGGCCGGGAGGCGGCGCTCGATGTCGCTGGTGGCGACGCCGGCGGCAATCGATACCAGCAGGGTTCCCGGCCTGACCCGGTCGCGGATGTCGTCCAGCACCAGTGGCACCTGGGCCGGCTTGACGGCCAGCACCAGCACGTCGGCCGACCCTGCCACCTCGGCATTGGAGGCAGCGACCTGCATCCCGAAATCACGCGCGCACAGCTCAGTCCGGGCAGCGTCCACGTCGCTGCCCACCAGCCGCGCAAACTGATGGCCGGATCTGGTCAGCCCCGCCAGCAGGGCGTACGCCATCCGGCCACAGCCGATCACTCCCAGGTTCTGGCGTGAGTTCACGCGTCATCTCCTCCGAAGACCCTGGCGCGCGGGAAAATGCTCGAACTACGCACCGACGGCCTCGCTTCCTTGGCGATCTCCACGTTGCTGGGGGCGAAGAGGAAGATGTTGTCGCCCAGCTTCTCGGTGTGGCCGTCCAGCGCATAGGTGGTGCCGCTCACAAAATCGATGATGCGCTGCCGGGCCTCGGCCTGTGTCTTCTCCAGGTTGATGACCACCTGGCGGCGGTTCTTCAGGTTGTCGGCAATGGCTTGCGCTTCCTCGAAGGTGGCGGGCTCGCACACCACGACCTTGATGGTCTTGGCGGTATGTATGCTCACCAGGTTGGTCTTGCGACCGCGGCTGTGCTCCGGCTCCATCGGGATCTCCAGCACCTCTTCGTCCACGTCGGTGTCAACCCCCAGCAGGCGCCAGAACTTGTCCGTCATCCCCATGCTGCACCCTCCTCTTCTCTCGGCCCGAATATCGCCCGTCCAACCCTGACCAGGTGGGCGCCCTCCTCCACTGCCACCTCGAAATCCTGGGTCATGCCCATGGAGAGCAGCCGCAGGGGGGCGTTCGCGTAGCCCCTCGCCCGGTGCTGCTCCAGCAGCTCGCGCAGCATGCGGAACACCGGCCTGGCCTCTTCCACGTTATCGGATTCAGGCGCAATGGTCATGAGCCCCTCGACGCGCAGCCCCCGCAAGCGCTGAACGTCGCCCAGAAAGTCAGCCACTTCGGCGGGAGCTATGCCCGCCTTGGCCGATTCTCCGGCGACGTTGACCTGTAAGAGCACCGGAACCTCGATTCCCAGCCGCTGCGCCCTACCATCAATATACTCTGCCAGTCTCCATCTGTCCAGCGAATGGATGAGGTGGGCACGGCCTACCACCGCGTTGACCTTGTTGGTCTGCAGCCGCCCGATGAAATGCCAGCGGACCCCGGGGAAGGCCTGCTGCTTGGGCACAAACTCCTGCACCCGGTTCTCGCCGAAATCGCGTAGTCCGTGCCTGATGGCCTCCGCCACCGTTTCCAGCCCCACCGTCTTGGTCACTCCGATGAGGGTCACCTCTTGCGGCGCCCTGCCGACCCGCAGGGCCGCGCGGCGGATGCGCTCACGCACCGCGGCGATGGCGGCGCCCAGGTCGTGCTCCTGCCCTGCTCGCATGCTCTCTCCCCCTGCCGCGTGCCGTCCCTGTCACGCCACCCACAGGCTGAAGCTGAAGGTGGAGCCCTTCCCGACCTGGCTCTCCACCGCCACCTCGCCCCCGTGCGACTCCACGATGTGCTTGACGATGGCCAGGCCGAGCCCGGTCCCCCCCAGCTCCCGTGAGCGGGCCTTGTCCACGCGGTAGAAGCGCTCGAACAGGCGGGGCAGGCTCTCCGCCGGGATCCCGCACCCGGTGTCGGAGATGGAGGTGATGATGCGGTCGCCGCTGCGCCGGACGCGCACCACGATGCGCCCCTCGTCGGGGGTGTACTTGATGGCGTTGTCGATGAGGTTGATGAGCACCTGTCCCACCAGGTCCTCGTCCGCGTTGACCGCGGGAAGCCCGGGGTTGGATATGATCTCCAGCCGCAGCCTCTTCTCCCGCGCCTGCGGGGCCAGCACATTCATCACCTGGCGGACCGCATGCACCATGTGGGTGGGCTTGAGCGTCAGCCGCCGCTCCTTCGACTCGATGGCCGACAGGCTCAGCAGGT
>JARYMO010000234.1 GCA_029907055.1 Syntrophomonadaceae bacterium
CTCGAAGTGCAGGCCGGTGATGACGTCGGGGAACCTGCCGTAGCCGTATTCCCCGTAGGTCTGGGTCCAGTCGAACTGGTCGAAACCGGTGGCCATCACGATGGCCCCCACCTTCTCCGTGACCAGTTGGTCCCCGGCCTCGAAGTCGATGGCCTTGGTGGGGCATATCTTCTCGCACACGCCGCACTTGCCGGTCTTGAACTTGCGGCAGTTGACGGCATCAATGACCGGCTTGTTGGGCACTGCCTGCGGGAACGCCTTGTAAATGGCGGTGCGGGTGCCCAGGTTGAGGTCGAACTCGCTCTTGATCTGCTTGGAGGGGCACTTGGTCTCGCACAGGCCGCATCCCGTGCACTTGTCCCAGTCCACGTACTTCGCCTTCTGGCGGATGGTGACCGAGAAATTGCCGATGTACCCTTCCACCGCCTGGACTTCCGAGTAGGTATACAGTTTGATGTGAGGGTGCTGCGCCACAGCAACCATTTTGGGGGTGCTGATTCAGGCGGAGCAGTCGAGGGTGGGGAAGGTCTTGTCCAGTTGGACCATCCTACCCCCGATGGTGGCCTCCCGTTCCACCAGCAACACTTCGTACCCCGCATCGGCAATGTCCAGCGCGGCCTGCATTCCAGCGATGCCGCCACCAATGACCATCGCCCGCTTGGTGATGGGAATAGTTCCGGCCTGCAGCGGCTTGTTTTTGAGCACCTTGAAGACCGCCATGCGGATGAGGTCGACCGCCTTGGCCGTGGCCTGCGCCTTGTCGCTGTGCACCCACGAGTCCTGCTCGCGGATGTTGACCATCTCGAAGAGGTACGGGTTCAGCCCCCCTTCGGCGATGGCCTTGCGGAACGTCAGCTCGTGCATGCGCGGGGAACAGGAAGCGATGACGATCGCCTGCAGGTTGTTCTCCCGGATGGACTTCTTGATGAGTTCCTGGCCGGGATCGGAACACATGTACTTGTAGGTGGTGGCCAGCACCACTCCCGGCATCTCCGCCGCCTGCCTGGCCACCGCCTCGGTGTCGACCACCGCCGCGATGTTGGTGCCGCAGTCACAGACGAACACTCCAACCCTTCTCATTCACCCGTCACCTCCTCTCCCCGTGCTTTTGCTTCCTTCTTGACCATGGCTTCCGCCACCTTGAGTGCCTTCTCCTTGTCCTGGGCCAGTAGCTGCGCCATTTTTTTCAGTTTCTCGCCGTCGCGGGACAGCACGTAGGTCAGCACGGTCGCGCTGTCGGCATCTTCCGGGAAGACCTTGGCCGCCAGCTTGGCGGCAGCCTTGGCCGGGCCCGCCGCCTCCTCCGCGTGGCAGTCGGCCGGCTCGGGGGGCTGGGGCGGCGCAGCCTCCACCGCCGCCGCCTCCTCGTCGGCCTCCTTTTCGGCCAGGGCATGCTTCCTGGCCGCCGCCGCCTTCTTCTTCGTCTCGGCAGGCTCTTCTTCCGGCTCCTCCGGCAGGTGAGTGATGAGGTACACCGCCTCCACGAAGTGCCGGTGCATGCCCACCTGTTGCGGAGTATCGCCGCACGCGAAGGCCAGCAGCTCGGTCACGTAGTACACCGGCAGCTTCAGTTCAATCCCGAAAGCCTTCTCCACCTGCGCCTGCCGCATGTCGAGGTTCATCTGGCACAGCGGGCAGGCGGTCACCAGGCTGTCCGCCCCTGCCGCCCTGGCGTTCCTGAGTATTTCGTAGGTCATGCGCAACCCGATCTCCGGCCGCGAGGTGACCAGGCTGGCGCCGCAGCACTCGACCTGGTGCGACCACTCCACCGGCCGGGCCCCCAGGGCCCGCATGATGTTCTCCATGCTCTGGGGGTACTCGGCGTCATCGAAGCCGGTGTGCTCCACCGGTCGCACCAGCAGGCACCCGTAGTAGCAGGCCGGCCTCATCCCCTTCAGCGGCCGCGTCACCTTGCCCGCGATGGCCTCGATGCCGATCTTGCCGGCCAGCAGCTCCAGGATGGACAAGGTCTCGTTCTCCGCCCGGTAGTCCATGCCAATGGCCTGCTGCACCCGCTGGCGGGTGGCGGCGTCATGGCGCACCCGGTGTTCGGCCGCCCGAAAACGATTGTAGCACGCGGCGCAGGGCGCCAGCACGTCCAGCCCTTCCTGCTCGGCAATCGCCAGGTTGCGGGCCGGCAGCGCCAGGGACAGCAGCTGGTCGGTGCTGTGGGCCGAGGTGGCCCCGCAGCAGTTCCAGTCCTCCAACTCCGTCAGCTCCACCCCCAGCATAGCCGCCACGCGCTGGGTGGAGAGGCTGTACTCGACGGCGGTGGCGTCGAGAGAACAACCGGGGTAGTACGCCAGCTTCATGCTTCCTCACCCCTCATCCGCTTCACCCGTTCGAATATCTCCTGCACCTGCTTCTGCCCGCGGATGACTTCGGGCAGCAGGTGCACCTTACCGCGGGAGAACATGGGCAGCCCCAGGCCGGCGTCCTTCAGCGGCTGCCGGGTCTTGAGGTTGAATTCCAGGGTCAGGCCCACCTCGTGCAGCCGCCCGTAGCGCCGCACGTGGCTGAGGAACACCTCGTTGAAGGCCGCCACCTTGCGGTCGGTGACAATCCCCTGCGCCAGCGCCTCCCTGCGCACCGCGTCCATCAGCGAGGCAATATCCACCCCCCGCGGACACCTGGTGGAACAGGTCTCGCAGGTGACGCAGAGCCAGACGCTGTCCGCGTGCAGGGCGGTATCCACCAGGCCCAACTGCAGCAGGCGCAGCACCTGGCGGGGCGTGTAGTCCATGGCGAAGGCCACCGGGCAACCGGCTGCGCACTTCCCGCACTGGTAGCACAGAGTGACCTCCGTGCCCGCTTCCTTCTCCAGCCGACGCACCGTTTCCCGGGCGGACTGGCTGGGAGCCAACTGCACACTCTCCATCGGCGTCTCTCCTCTCCGCGAATCTGTTCGCCCGATTACCGGCCTGTGAGCCGGTACGTGTTCGATAATTCACAAAAACGCACGCTAGCACCGATT
>JARYMO010000003.1 GCA_029907055.1 Syntrophomonadaceae bacterium
AGCCCTGCTCAAGGGGGTGCGTTCCCTCGAGCAGGGAACCAGCGGACTGTTGATGCCGGAGATGAGCATGCTGGAGGATGATGAGCTGTGCCGCCGCCTGCGCGAGCCCGACGACCAGCGGTTGTTCGTCATCGGAGAGGCCCTGCGCCGGGGGATGACAGTCGAACGCATCCAGGAGCTGTCCCGCATCGACGCCTTCTTCCTGCGCAAGATGCAGCGCGTGGTGGAGATGGCGACGCGCCTGGGGAAGGAAGAGCTCTCCCCGGACCTGTTGCGGCAGGCCAAGCGCATGGGGTTTGCCGACGCCGAGATCGCCGCCCTGCGGGGGGTGTCCGAAGGGGAGGTGCGCGCCTGCCGGCGGGCCTGGGGCATCGTCCCTACCTACAAGATGGTCGACACCTGTGCGGCGGAGTTCGAAGCCCAGACGCCCTATTTCTATTCCACCTGCGAGCGCGAGGACGAGGCGGCCTGCCAGCCGGGCAGGCGCCGGGTGCTGGTGGTGGGCGCCGGCCCCATCCGCATCGGGCAGGGGGTGGAGTTCGATTACTGCTCGGTGCACTGCGTGTGGGCGCTGCGCGAGGCGGGCGTGGAGGCCATCATTGTCAATAACAACCCGGAAACCGTGAGCACCGACTTCGACACCTCCGACCGCCTGTACTTCGAGCCGCTGGCCTTCGAGGACGTCATGAACGTCATCGACGAGGAGCGCCCGGAGGGGGCCATCGTGCAGTTCGGGGGTCAGACCGCCATCAACCTGGCCCGGCCCCTGCAACGCGCCGGCGTCCCCATCCTGGGCACCAGCTGCGAGGACATTGACCGCGCCGAGAACCGCGACCTCTTTGATGCCCTGCTGGAATCGCTGGGCATTGCCCGCCCGCCTGGCGGTGCTGCGACCTCGGTCGAAGAGGGGCTCCAGGTCGGGCGCAGGGTGGGGTTCCCGGCCCTGGTGCGTCCTTCCTACGTGCTGGGCGGGAGGGCCATGGAGATCGTGGATGACGAGCAACAGCTGGCCGAGTACATGCGCACCGCGGTGATGGTCTCCCCTGAGCACCCGGTGCTGGTGGACCGGTACCTGGTGGGAGACGAGATCGAGGTGGACGCCGTGTGCGACGGGGAGACGGTCCTTATCCCCGGCATCATGCAGCACGTGGAACGCGCCGGCGTGCACTCGGGGGACAGCATCGCGGTATATCCGGCCTACAGCCTGGGCCCCCGGGTGGAAGCGGAGATCGTCGATGTTACCACCCGGCTGGCGCGGGCGCTCAACGTGCGCGGATTGCTGAACATCCAGTTCGTGCTCCACGAGGGCCGACTCTACGTGCTGGAAGTGAACCCGCGGTCCAGCCGCACCGTTCCTTTCCTCAGCAAGGTCACCGGCATCCCCATGGTCAAGCTGGCCACCGAGGTCATGCTCGGCAAGAGCCTGCACCAACTGGGGTACCAGGGAGGGCTGCAGGCGGCCCCGCCCTTCTTCGCGGTCAAGGTGCCGGTGTTCTCCTTCAGCAAGCTGTCCCAGGTCGACATCTCCCTGGGGCCGGAGATGAAGTCCACCGGCGAGGTGATGGGCATCGACGCCTGTTTCGAGAAGGCGCTGCACAAGGGGTTCCTGGCCGCTGGGGTCAGCGTGCCGGAGTCCGGTGTCATCCTGGCCACGGTGGCGGACCGCGACAAGGAGGAGGCAATACCCATCCTGCGCGGCTTCTACCAGCTGGGCTTCTCCCTGTTGGCTACTGCCGGCACGGCGCGGGCGCTGGAGGCGGCAGGCATGAAGGTGGAACGGGTGAACAAGCTGGGCGAAGGCAGTCCCACCATCGTGGACCTCATCCGCCAGGACCGGGTCGACATGGTGGTGAACACCCTCACCCGCGGCCGGCAGCCGGCCAGCGACGGCTTCCAGATCCGCCGGGCGGCGGTCGAACTGGGCATTGCCTGCCTGACCTCCCTCGACACGGCGCGGGCCGTGCTGCGGGTGGTGCAGGACATTCGCCGCGGGAAGGAATTTGGGCTGATGGCCTTACAGGAATATCTCGCATGAGCGCAGAAGTAGGCAGGAGAAGACGGGATGGGGGTCGAGACATGCGGAAAATTGTTGAACACGCGCTCATTATCCGCCACCGGGAGATAGTTCCCACCTACTTCGAGCTTGAGTTCATCGCGCCCGACATCGCGCGCCAGGCCTTGCCGGGGCAGTTCGTCCACCTGCGTGTCACGCGCAGCCTGGACCCATTACTGCGCAGGCCGTTCGGCATCTACAACGTGGAACAGAAGATTGGCAGCGTGACGGTGTTCTACCGGGTGGTGGGGCGAGGAACGGCGATGCTCTCCGACCTGCACACCGCGGAGACGGTGGACGTGCTGGGACCGTTGGGCAACACCTTCTCCATCCCCTCTACCATGCAGCGGGCGGTGGTGGTCGGGGGCGGGGTGGGCATCGCCCCCCTGGTGTACCTGGCCCGGGTGTTGGCGGAACGCAAGGTCGAGGTCATGGTGCTGCTGGGCGCTTCCACGGCCGGGTTCCTGGTGGGCAGGGACATACTCAAGCGCCTGGGCGTGGACTACATGGTGGCCACTGACGACGGCAGCGAAGGGCTCAAGGGGCACGTGACCGAGCTCCTGGAACGGATGATCGACCGCAAGCGCTTCGATTACATCTACGCCTGCGGCCCGGAACCGATGATGGTCAAGGTCACCGAGATCGCCCAGCAGAATGGCATTCCGGGGGAGCTGTCGCTGGAAGAGCACATGGCCTGCGGCATCGGCGCCTGCCTGGGCTGTGCCAAGAAGGTGCGGCGCCCGGCGGACGGCCAGGACGTCTACGCCAAGGTCTGCACTGACGGGCCGGTATTCAGGATTGGCGAGGTGGTCTTCAATGCCTGACCGCAAGAAGAAGGAGAAAGAGCGACCAGCGGTCAACCTGGCCGTTGACCTGGGCGGCATCCCCCTGCGCAACCCGGTGACCGTGGCCTCTGGCACCTTCGGATACGGACGCGAGTACGAGGAATTCGTGGACCTGAAGCGGCTGGGAGCGGTCATCGTCAAGGGCACCACCCTGGAACCGCGGGCCGGCAATCCCCCGCCCCGCATCGTGGAAACGCCGGCCGGGATGCTCAACGCCATCGGGTTGGAGAACCCCGGGGTGGAAGCCTTCGTCAGCGAGCACCTGCCGTACCTGGCCGGGCGCGGAGTGACGATCATCGCCAACATTGCCGGTGACACGGTGGAGGAGTACGCTGCCCTGGCGGCCAGGCTGGACGGCCAGCCGGACTTGGCCGGCATCGAGGTCAACATATCGTGCCCCAATGTGAAACGGGGGGGCATGCAGTTCGGCACCGACCCCGGCATGGTCCGCGAAGTGGTGACAGCGGTGCGCGAGAATACCGGGAAACCACTGGTGGTCAAGCTGTCGCCCAACGTGACCGACATCGTGCAGATGGCCCGGGTGGCGGTGGAGGCGGGAGCGGATGCCCTGTCCCTCATCAATACCCTGCTGGGCATGGCCATCGACGTGGAGAAGCAGAGGCCGGTGCTGGCCAACGTCTTCGGGGGGCTGTCCGGCCCGGCCATCAAGCCGGTGGCCGTGCGCATGGTCTACCAGGTCGCCCGCGAGGTTGACGTGCCTATCCTGGGCATGGGTGGCATCATGTCTCTGGGCGACGTGCTGGAGTTCCTGCTGGCCGGGGCCACGGCGGTGTCAGTGGGCACCGGTAATTTCGTGGAGCCCCACCTCTCCCAGCGGTTGGTAGGTGAACTGGAAAGCTACCTGGAGGCGCGCGGCATTGCCGACGTGCGCGAGCTGGTGGGGGCCGCATGGGGCAGAAACGGGCGCTGAAGCGCGAAAGGAGCGGAGCATGCAGGCAAAGGAGCGGATTGCCGTGGCGCTGGACGTGGATACCGCGGGCCAGGCGTTGCGGTTGGTGGAGGCACTGCGCGGACGGGTAGGGATATTCAAGGTGGGGATGCAGCTGTTTAACAGCGAGGGCCCCTCCGTGGTGCGCGAGATACAGGCGGCGGGGGGTCGCGTGTTCCTGGACCTGAAGTTCCACGACATCCCCAACACGGTGGCCGGGGCCAGCCGGGTGATGGCCCGCCTGGGGGTGCACATGTTCAACCTGCATGTGGCAGGCGGCAGCGAGATGATGCGCCAGGCGGTGACAGCGGCGGTGGAGGAAGCCGGCCGCTGCGGCACCCGGGTGCCCTACATCCTGGGGGTGACGGTGCTCACCAGCATCTCCGCCGCGCAACTGCGGCAGGAGATGAAAGTGGGCATGGACCTGGAAGAACTGGTGGTGGAGTGGGCAAGGATGGCACAGCAGTGCGGACTGGCGGGAGTGGTGGCCTCCCCCCAGGAGGTTCCGGCCATCCGCCAGGCCTGCGGGCCGGAGTTCCTCATCGTCACTCCCGGGGTGCGGCCGCGGGGGTCGGCCAGCGATGACCAGCAACGGGTGACTACCCCCGCCGAGGCCGTGCGCCTGGGGTCTGACTACCTGGTCATCGGGCGGCCCATCGTGCAGGCCCCCGACCCGGTGGCCGCGGCCGACCAGATTATCGCCGAACTGGAGGGGAGAGCGTGCTGACACCACGGGAAGCGGAAGACATTTTCTCCAGGAGTGGCGCCCTGCTGCAGGGACACTTCCTGCTCACGTCGGGGCGGCACAGCGACCGCTACATGCAGTGCGCCCAGGTGCTGAAGCACCCGGACTCCACCGAGGTGCTGGCGCGGGAGCTGGCAGCGCGCTTCCGCGATGACCGCGTTGACCTGGTGGTGGGCCCGGCCATGGGGGGCATCATCGTGGCCTACGAGGTGGCGCGCCAGCTGGGAGTGCCAGGGATCTTCTGCGAGCGCGAGCAGGGGCAGATGGCATTGCGGAGGGGGTTTCGCATCACTCCCGGGCAACGGGTGCTGGTGGTGGAGGACGTGGTGACCACCGGTGGCTCGGTGCGCGAGGTGATGGACGTGGTGCGGACGGCCGGCGCGGAGGTGGTCGGGGTCGGGGTGCTGGTCGACCGCAGCGGGGGCGCGGTCGACTTCGGCGTCAAGACCGAGGCGGTGCTGGTGATGGACATCGCCTCCTGGGCACCGGAGGAATGCCCGTTGTGCGCGGCGGGGGCTGCGCCACCGGTCAAACCCGGCAGCCGTGCCTGAGCGCGCCGCGTCCGGCGACAGGCGCTGGCAGGGGCCGCAGCAGCGGCCCCTTTCGCGTTCCCCGGGGAATCTCTGCCGCGCGTTCGGGCGGGACGCCCGCGGGAGGGGTCAGGCAGGAGCGCTGTCCTCCTGGGCCAGCAGGCGGGCCAGGCGGGCATCGGAGGTATCGACCAGCAAGCTCCAGTAGGGATCGTAGACCACCATGCCCGGCCTGGCTCCTGCCGGTTTTCGCACTGAACGGCGGAAGGTGTAATCGACCGGCACCTTACCCCCGCTCCGCCCCTGGCTGAAGTAAGCGGCCAGCAGGGCCGCTTCCTCCAGGTCGGCGTCCGGCACGGCATCCATGCTGGCCGCGTTGCTGTCCAGGCGTAGGATCACGTGGGCCCCCGGGATGCCGCTGGCATGCAGCCACAGGTCGCCCTCCCTGGCCAGCCTGAGGGTCAGGCGGTCGTTGCCCAGGTTGTTCCTGCCCACCAGGATCTCCGTCCCGTTGCTGGAGAAGAAGCGCCGCGGCGGGCGCGGGGAACCGGTGCCCGCGCGCCGGGTCTTGCCACCCGTCTTCACGTATCCCTCTCTCTCCAGTTCCAGCATGATCTCCTCGAACTCCTCCGCCGAATCGGCCTGCTCCGCCATGGTGGCGACGGACTGCAGGTAGGCCAGTTCCGCTTCCGTGGCGGCCAGCCGGCTGCCGGCGTGCTCGAGGGCGGCGCGGGCCTTGGCGTACAGGCGGAAGTAGCGCTGGGCATTGTCGATGACCGACAGGTGCGGGAGCAGGGGGATGAGCAGGGGAGAGCCGTCCACGAAGTCCTCCAGTTCCACCGCCTCGGCTCCGCGCGGGACCCGGTGCGCGTACGCGGTCAGCAACTCCCCCCAGGTGCGCCAGCGGGCGCCTTCCGCAGCCTGGGCCAGGTCCTCGCGCAGCAGGTCGCTGCGGCGCTGCAGCCGGGCCTGATCCTGGCGCAGGCGGCGCAGGAGATTGGCCCGCGTAGATTCCATCTGCATGCGCGCCAGCGCGCGGGTGAAGAAGGAGGCGACCGCCTCGCCGGCCGACTCCCGCTCGCAGACGGTCACCTCCGTGGACTCGGGCTGCACGGGGTAGGCGGCGAACTCTACGGCCTCGCCGTCCCGACAGACCACCACTCCGCGGGCAGTGCCGCTGCGGGCCTGCTCCGCCATGTGGCGGCACTGCGCCAGCACCCCGCTCATTTCCCATGCGCCGCACTGGCCGGATTCCGTGTCAGGGTCGATTCCCGCCAGCAGGCAGGCCTGGCGGGCGGCAAAGGGGCTGAAGCCGGCGCAGGCAGCGAACAGGGCCCGGGCGAGGGTGGCATCGGGACAGTTCCACACCCGGCGGGCCAGCTCCACCTCGTCGGCGGCGGTCACGTCCAGCTTGTCCTGGGGAGGCGGGCCCACGTAGGGATGGCCCGGCGCCACCTCGCGGTAGCCGGCGCTGTCTCCGTACCGTTTCATGGCATCGACGATGAGACCAGTGGCAGGGTCCACTAGGATGATGTTGGCGTGCTTGCCGGTGAACTCGCAGACCAGCTCGCGCTCCTGCCATTCCATGAAGTCGTTCATGGCCTGCACCCGGAAGCGCACCACCCGCTCCCAGCCGTCCTGGGTCACTGCCTGCACGCGACCGCCTTCCAGGTGCTTGCGCAGGACGGTGCAGAAGAGCGGGGGGCGCTGGGGATTGGGCAGGCGCTGGGTGGTCAGGTGGAGACGATTCCAGCGCGGGTTGGCGGAGATGACCAGCCGGTGCGACGTGCCGTGCCCACGTAGGGAAAGCACCAGCACCTCGCGCTCGGGTTGATGGACGCGCTCGATGCGACTCCCCGCCAGCAGTCTGTCCAGTTCGCGCACCACCGCGGCAATGGTGATCCCATCGAAAGGCACCGGTCCCACCTCCACTGGCCAGTATACCACGTCCCTGGCCCGCGCTCCACGGCGTTTCTTCGCTGCCTCCGGCGGCCGGGGGGCAGGATATTGCGACCGTTGCGGAGAATTCTTTCGCCAGGGTCAGTTGCCGGGGGGTGGCACGGTGTCGGACATGGTCAAGGCGTTCTACCGCGATATTCTCACCCAGGTGCTGGCGGTGGAAACGCGCAAGAAGCGCGCCTCCGAGCGTCTGCTGCTTACCCGCGCCGAGCGTCCGCGGCTGCGCATCATCCGCGAGTTCCTCACCCTGGACCTCGACAAGCACAACCTGCTGGAACAGGCAGCCATCGCCGCCTTTCGCAACGACGAGAAGGAGGTGCTGGAGCACCTGCGCCAGCTGTACGGCCTCGACGATGACTCCCGCCTCATCGACGCCATCCGCGAAGAGATCGCCCGCACCGAGCGGCTGTTGCTGCCGGTGGTCAACGAGATCAAGTACCCCCGCACCAGCGGGTTCTCCGAGCGGCGGCTGCTGCAGGAAGTCCAGAAGTATGCCGTGGCGCGGGCGCGGGAGTACGTGAAGACCAACCTGTGAAGGCCCCGGGGCCCTGGCGCCGGGCGGTACGCGTGCTGCAGCCCTCCGTCATGGCCCTCCCCGGGCGGGATGCGGGAGGCCGCGCCCGTAGTATAATGGAAACATGAGGGTGTGCCATGTGCCGGACAGGGCCGCCACCACCAGTTGCCAGCGCGCCGCCCTGCACCGGGGGTGGGAGTGCGCGCGGCCGGGAGAGAGGGTGCGGCGACGTGGAGACCCTGGAGATCGATTTCTACCCCGGCATCCTGCTGAGCTGTTACCTGCGCCCCATCTACCAACCGGGCTGCATGGCCTGCGCCGACCGCAGGGGCTGCTACGGACCCGACCAGTATCCGCGCTTTCGGCGGGCCGCGCTGGCCCTCGCCGGGTGCCTGCAGCGGGGAGACCTGTCCGGCCCGCGGGCGGCAGTGGTGGCCGGATGCCTGGGTGTCCCGGCCCAGGAGCACGAGGTGCGGGGCATCCTGGAGGGGAAACGGTGCCGCGAGGGCAAGCTGGAGGCACTCATCCGGCTGGCGATGGCTGCGGCACAGGCCCCGGGGGCCGGGCCGCAGGGGCGCGCTGGGTACCGCGAGAAGGTGGTGGAGCATGAAGGTTAGGGATATCATGACCTCGGATCCGGTGGTGCTGCGCCCGGAGATGTCGGTGAGGGAGGCGGCTGCCCTCTTCGCCGAACGCTCCATCGACGGGGCGCCAGTGGTGGACCAGGAGGGCAGGATGCAGGGGTTGTTCACCAAGACCCACATCCTGAGAGTGGTGGGCGCGCGAGGCGACCTGGATGCGCCCATCGTGGAGCTCATGCAGCGCAAGGTGACCGCCGCCCGCCCCGACCAGGACCTGGACGAAGCGCTGGACCCGAGCTTGGGGCGCATCCCGGTGGTCGACGAGGCGGGAAGGGCGGTGGGAATGATCACCCGCACCGACCTGGCCAAGGCCTTCTTCGACCGCTTCCGCAACGTTTCCATCGAGATGGACACCCTGGTCAACTCCACCCACAACCTCATTGTCTGTGTGGATGAACACGGGCGCATCAACCTCTTCAACAAGCAGGCAGAGAAGTTCCTGGAGGCCCGGGCGGAGGACGTCATCGGCAAGCCAGTCAACGACGTCTTCCCCACCAGCGGCCTGGCGGAAGTGGCCCGCACCGGCAAAGTGGAGCCGGTCCAGAAGATCATGCTCAATAACCGCTATTTCATCTCCAACCGCTCTCCCATCATCAAGGACGGCAAGATCCGCGGCGCCGTGGCGGTGCTGCAGGACATCTCGGAGCTGGAAAAAATCTCGCAGGAACTCAAGTACGTCAAGGAGCTCAACGAGGAGCTGGACGCCATCATCGAGTCATCCTTTGACGGCCTGTACGTGGTGGACGGGCAGGGGGTCACGCTGCGGCTGAACAAGGCCTTCGAGCGCATCACCGGGGTCAGTGCCAGCGAGTTCCTGGGGCGCAACGTGTCAGACATCGAGGCCGAGGGCATCGTGTCGGAATCGGTGTCATCCCTGGTGCTCAAGCGCAAGGAGCCGGTGACCATCATCCAGGAGACCAAGAGCGGCAAGACCACCCTGGCCACCGGGAGCCCGGTGATGGACAAGAACGGCAACATTTTCCGGGTGGTGTGCAACGTGCGCGACATCACCGAGCTCAACCTGCTCAAGCAGGAACTGGAGCAGGCGCGCAGCCTTACCCAGCACTACGAGACCCAGCTGCGCACCCTGCAGACACAGTACGTCGGCAGCCACCGCCTGGTGGTCAACTCCCCCAAGATGAGGGACCTGCTGGCCATGGTGGTGCGGCTGGCGCAGGTGGACTCCACCATTCTCATCACGGGGGAGTCCGGGACCGGCAAGGAGCTCATCGCCGAGACCATTCACCACAACAGCACGCGCAAGGGAGAGCCCTTCATCAAGGTCAACTGCGGCGCCATCCCCGAGAACCTGCTGGAGTCCGAACTGTTCGGGTATGACTACGGGGCCTTCACCGGTGCCCGCAAGGAAGGGAAGCCCGGCTACTTCGAGCTTGCCCACGGCGGGACCCTCTTCCTGGACGAGGTGGGGGAACTCCCCCTGGCGCTGCAGGTGAAGCTGCTGCGGGTGCTGCAGAACAAGGAGGTCCAGCGGGTGGGGGGGGCCAGGCCCATCGAGGTAGACGTGCGCATCGTGGCCGGGACCAACCGCAACCTGATGGACATGGTGCAGCGCAAGGAGTTCCGGGAAGACCTCTACTACCGGCTCAACGTGGTGCCGGTCAACGTGCCCCCGCTGCGGGAGCGCAAGGAGGAGATCCCCTCCCTGGTGGCGCACTTCCTGCAGGCATTCAACTCCAAGTACAAGCTCAACAAGAGCATTTCCCAGGAAGTCATCGACATCTTCATGGACTACGAATGGCCCGGCAACGTGCGGGAACTGGAGAACCTCATCGAGCGGCTGGTGGTCATCACCCCCAAGGACCTGCTGGGGCGGGAGGACCTGCCTGCCTACCTGACGGCCACCCGCGCGGCCCGCGCGGTGGAGATCTCGGTGTCGGGCATCATCCCGCTCAAGGATGCAGTGGAAACCGTGGAGCGACAGATCCTGGAGCGGGCCTATGCCAAGCACCGTACCACCCGCCAGATGGCCAAGGAACTACGGGTCAACGCCTCCACCATCGTGCGCAAGGCGGCCAAGTACGGCATCACTACAGTGCTGGAAGAGCACTGAGCAGCCGGGGCCGTCAGCCCCGCCGGAATGTGGTGCATTTCTGCAACACACCGTTGCGATATCGCAACGGTCCTCAGGGCCCGCCCCGTTGCATTTTTGCAACAATTGTTTCCGCAAATTGCCGGCTGCCTGGCCGGTGTCAAGCGCGGCTGCATCGCGATTCGCACTGGGGCCGCGGCCGCATCCGATCGAAAGTCCAACACATAGGCATTGCCGACCACCCCAGTGTCGCCTTCCCCGGGCGACGGTTTCCCTCGGGCGTGTTGCGATAGTGCAACAGTGACTGGTTTCTGCCCCGCCGCCAGCTCCCCCCCAGATCGGCCCTCCGCCGTTGCTGGCGAGGGTTTTTCCCTTCCCGGGATGAGTTGGCACGACTCTTGCACCTCAGAGTGGACAGGGACCGGGCTCCAACGCCCGGGCCCGGGTTGCGCGCTAGCGTTCCTTATTACCTCCTTTATTCTTCCACTGCTTCGTGGTGCCGCGAGGCGCAGGGGAGGCCCTGTCGGCCCCTCCTGGTGCGGCGGCCGCGAGCTCCAGATGCGTCACGGAGCAGTGCCCATTCTTTTTCTTGCCGGCTTTGGCGCGCGACAGGACGTACGAACGGTCGGGAGGCGCATCCAGTGAAGGAATTCCGCTGCAGTCACTGCAACAAGCTCCTGGGCAAGTACCGGGGCTGCGATGAACTGGAGATCAAGTGTCCGCGCTGCGGGTGCAAGAACCTCATCGTGGAAGACCGCGTGGTACTGGTGTCAGGGTCCCCCCGGGAGGGATCGCGCAAGATCGCGAAGCTCTGAGACCCCGGTCCACAATCGCATACGCTACCGCAGTTCTTGCGCAGAGAGCCTTTGAGCCCCGGCAGGTCTTTGATCTGGCGGGGTTTTTTGACCCACTTGACAGGCGAGAGGAGGGATGGAGTCGGTTCCAGGCAGTCGGAAATGGTGACGAGCGTACAAAAGGAGGAACATCAATGAGGGAAGTTGTTATCGTAGGCGCGGCGAGGACCCCGTTTGGCGTGTTTGGCGGCAGCTTGAAGCCCCTGAAGGCTGTTGAACTGGGTGCCATTGCAATCAAGGAAGCCATCAATCGGGCGGGCATTACCCCTGACAAGCTGGACTACGGCATCTACGGGATGGTGGTCCAGGCCGGAGCCGGACAGGTGCCGGGGAGGCAGGCCATGCTGAAGGCGGGTGTGCCCAATGAGGTGCCGTCCATTACCGTGAACAAGGTGTGCTCGTCGGGTATTATTGGCGTCGGCCTTTCCTACAAGCTCATTGCTGCCGGGTGGTACGACGTGATGCTGGCGGGCGGCATGGAGAGCATGTCGAACATCCCGTACGCGGTGCCCGACCTGCGCTGGGGGCAGCGCATGGCGGTTCCGCACGGCAAGACCACCGACCTGATGGTATGGGACGGCCTGTGGTGCGCACTGTACAACCGTCACATGGCGATTCATGGCTCGGAAGTCGCACGCGAGTACGGACTCGGACGCGAGCCCCAGGACCGCTGGGCGTGCCGCAGCCAGAACAGGGCGGAAGCCGCCATCAAGGCGGGCAAGTTCAAGGACGAGATCGTCCCCGTGACCGTGCCGGGCAAGACCCCGGTGGTCGTGGAGCAAGACGAAGCCCCGCGCTTCGGCTGCACCTACGAACAGCTCGCGAAACTGCCTCCGGTGTTCGACCCCAACGGCACCGTGACCGCCGGCAATGCGCCCGGAGTCAATGACGGGGCCAGCGCACTGGTATTGATGGCACGCGAAAAGGCCGATGAGCTGGGCATCAAGCCTCTGGCCACGGTGTTGGGCTACGCCGAGGTTTCCCAGGAAGCGCGTTACATCGCGACCGTGCCCGGCCTCTCCATTAAGAAGCTGCTGGAAGAGAAGGGCATGAGTGTCCACGACATGGATCTCATTGAAATCAACGAGGCGTTTGCCGCCGTGGCCCTCACTAGTGGCCAGGCCATTCTGGGGCTGAGCGACGAGGAAATGGATGCCAAGGTCAACGTCAATGGCAGCGCGGTTGCGCTGGGCCACCCCATCGGTGCCAGCGGCGGTCGCATCGTCATGACCCTGGCCTACGAGCTGAAGCGGCGGGGCGGCGGAATCGGCGTGGCCGGCATCTGCAGCGGCGCGGCCCAGGGCGACGCCTGCCTCATCAAGGTTGAATAGAGGAGGACCCTCGCGGCCTCCTCTTTTTCTGCTTTCCGTTCCGGCGGAGATTGCGCACAATCGCACAGTACAGTAGTGAGGAGGGTTTGGTAGATGGAAATCAAGAAAGTCATGGTCATCGGCGCCGGCCAGATGGGCGGCGGCATCGCGCAGGTGTCGGCACAGGCCGGCTACGAGACGGTGCTCTACGACATCTCCCAGGAACTGGTAGATAAGGGCCTGGGCGTCATCACCAAGAACCTGGCCAAGGACGTGGAGAAGGGCAAGCGCACCGAGGATGACAAGAACGCCATCCTGGGCCGCATCAAGTCCTCGGTCAGCCTGCAGGACGCCGCTGACTGCGACCTGGTGGTCGAGGCCATCGTGGAGAACTTCGACATCAAGAAGAAGGTGTTCGGCGAACTGGACCAGATCGCCCCGCCGCACGCCATCCTGGCCACCAACACCTCGTCCCTGCCCATCACCCAGATCGCGGCCTGCACCAAGCGGCCGGAGAAGGTCATTGGCATGCACTTCATGAACCCGGTGCCGGTGATGAAGCTGGTGGAGATCATCCGCGGCCTGGCCACCACCGACGAAGTGTACGCGGCGGTCGAAGAGGCCTCCATCAAGATGGGCAAGGTGCCGGTATGGTGCAAGGATGTGCCGGGATTCGTGTCCAACCGCGTGCTGCAGGTGATGATTAACGAGGCCCTGTGGGAGCTGTATGAGGGCGTGGCCCCGGCGGAGAACATCGACAACATCATGAAGCTGGGCATGAACCACCCGATGGGGCCCCTGGCGCTGGCAGACCTCATCGGACTCGACACGGTGCTGGCCATCCTCAACGTGATGTACACCGGCTACGGCGATCCCAAGTACCGTCCGTCCCCGTTGCTGAAGCAGTACGTGCAGGCCGGCTGGCTGGGAAGAAAGGTCGGCAAGGGCATCTACGACTACAGCAAGTAGCATGAGCGCGACGCGGTGAAGCCCCCTGGGGCTTCACCGCCGCATCGCGGCCCTGTACAGGGGAAAAGGGGGGAACAAGGTGGAATTCGCCAACGTGCTGCTGGAAAAGGAAGGGGCGGTGGCCACCCTCACCGTCAACCGTCCCAAGGCGCTCAACGCGCTCAACCGTGACACCCTGCTGGACATCAAGGCAGCCATCGAGGCCTGCCGCGACGATGCCGAGGTAAACGTCATCATCATCACCGGCGCCGGCGACAAGGCCTTCGTGGCCGGGGCTGACATTACCTTCATGCAGGAAATGAACGCCCTGGAGGGGCGCGAGTTCGGGCTGCTGGGCCAGTCGGTATTCAGCCTCATCGAGAGCATCGAGAAGCCGGTCATCGCTGCCATCAACGGCTTCGCCCTGGGGGGCGGCTGCGAGCTGGCCATGGCCTGCGATTTCCGCATCTGTTCTGACGCCAGCAAGTTCGGTCAGCCCGAGGTCGGCCTGGGTGTGACCCCCGGCTTCGGCGGCACCCAGCGCCTGCCGCGCCTGGTGGGGACCGGCATGGCCAAGCAGCTGCTGTACAGCGGGGACATGATCGACGCCGCCGAGGCACTGCGCATCGGCCTGGTCAACGCCGTGCTGCCGGTGGACGAGTTGATGCCGTACGTGAAGAAGCTGGCGGCCCGCATCGCGTCGCGCGGCCAGGTGGCAGTGCGCTTCTGCAAGGTGGCGGTCAACGAGGGCATGCAGACCGACATCGACCGCTCCATGACCCTGGAGGCGGACCTGTTCGGGCTGTGCTTCGCCACCCAGGACCAGAAGGAAGGCATGAAGGCCTTCGTGGAGAAACGCAAGGCCCAGTTCGTGGGCAAGTAAACGACGGAGCAGCGACAAGAGGAGGTACATGTAATGGATTTTGCATTGAGTGACGAGACACTGATGTTGCGGGACATGATCCGCAAGTTTGCCAAGACCGAGATCGAGCCCATCGCGGCGGAAACCGACCGCGAGCACAAGTTCCCCATGGAGACGTTCAAGAAACTGGCCAGCCTGGGTCTCTGCGGCATCCCCATCCCCGAGGAGTGGGGTGGAGCCGGCGCCACTTACCTGGACTTCGCCATCTTCGTGGAGGAGATTGCCAAGGTGTGCGCCTCCACCGCGGTCATCATGAGCGTGCATACCGGCCTGGGCTGCATGAGCACCTGGCTGTACGGCTCCCAGCGTATCAAGGAAAAGTACCTGCGGGCCCTGGCCACCGGCGAGATCATCGGGGCCTACGCCCTGACCGAACCCAATGCGGGCTCCGACGCTGCGTCGCTGAAGTGCCGGGCGGAGGACAAGGGTGACCACTACCTGGTCAACGGCAGCAAGATATTCATCACCAACGGTCCCATGGCCACCACCTACTGTACCTTCGTCAAGACCGACCCCACCCAGCCTTCCGGGAAGGGCATCACCTGCCTCATCATCGAGAAGGACACCCCCGGCTTCACCTTCAGCAAGCCGGTGGAGAAGATGGGGATGAATGGTTCCAGCACCGTGGAGCTCTACTTCGAGGATGTCAAGGTGCCCAAGGAGAACGTGCTGGGGGTTCCCAACGAGGGCTTCCAGGTGGCCATGGGCCTGCTGGCCGGCGGCCGCATCACCATCGCCGCCCAGGGCCTGGGCATCGGGGAGGGCGCGCTGGAGTACACCACCAACTACATCAAGGAGCGCTACCAGTTCGGGCGGCCGCTGGCGGCCAACCAGGGCGTCCAGTTCATGGTTGCGGACATGGCCACCGCGCTGGAGGCGGCCCAGCTGCTGGTGTACCGGGCGGCCTGGCTGAAGGACAACAAGCTGCCCCACAACAAGGAGGCCTCGATGGCCAAGAAGTTCGCCACCGACACCTCCATGGAAGTGTGCACCAACTGCGTGCAGCTGATGGGCGGCTACGGGTACTGCAAGGAGTTCCCGGTGGAGCGCATGATGCGCGACGTCAAGATCACCCAGATCTACGAGGGCTCCAACCAGATCCAGCGCATGATCATTGGCCGCGAGGTCATTGGTCGCTTCTAGTCCCGGGATCCACACGCCCCCGGGGGATGCGGCGGCGCCCCCCGGGGGGAGTGATCCGATAGCCCGGTTGCGCCGACGGGACCAGAGACAAGAGCAAAGGAGGAGGTAGACTGATGGGCAAACCACAACGCATCACCATCAAGGAGGCCGCCAATCTCATCAAGGACGGTGACATGCTGACCTTCAGCGGGTTCACCATCTGGCGGCGTCCCATGGCCCTGGTGTACGAACTGGTACGCCAGCAGAAGAAGAACCTGCACCTGTTCGAGGTCAACGGCGGGACCCACACCGAGGTGCTGGTGGGCGGCGGCTGCGTTGCCATCTGGGAGTCCTGCTGGGTGGGCCACGAGCTGTATGGCAAGCTGGGTGAGATGGTGGCGGGGAAGCAGGTGCGCAGCGAGATGATCGTGGAGGACTACAGCCACGCGCAGTGCGTTGCCCGCCTGCTGGCTGGCGCCTACGGACTCCCCTTCCTGCCCACCGCGCACTCCATGGGCACCGACATTCTCAACCCCAAGTATGATATGCTGGGGCGGGCCGGCAAGCGCGACGGCTCCAACCCCAAGATCCCGATGAAGAAGTACGACATGATGCACGACCCCTTCTATGACATGGGAGAGATCCTGCTGATGCCGGCGGCCAACCCCGATTGGGCCCTCATCTATGCCCAGGCGGTGGGAACCGAGGGCACCGTGCGGGTGCACGCGCAGACCTACACCGACTACGAAGCCATCAAGGCGGCGGACAAGGTCATCGTGCTGGCCGAGGAAATCGTTCCCGAGGACTACCTGCGCGAGGAGCCGGCCCTGAACCTCGCCACCGGCTACTCGGTTGACTACATCGTCGAACTGCCCTGGGCAGCGCACCCCACCGGCTCACAGCGCTTCTACGACGTGGACGCTGATTTCATCCGCAGCTTCTACGCCGCTTCCAAGTCCCAGGACTCCTTCAACAAGTGGGCGGATGAGTGGATCTTTGGCGTTGCCGACCACCAGGCCTATCTCGAAAAACTCGGCATTACCCGGCTGGAGAAACTGAGGGCGAACTCCGTGCTCGGATATTCCACCAGGGTGAAAAGGGGGTCGAGATAAATGGCAGCGAGCAACGAATTCGCGAAACCCGGCGAGTACAAGCCGATGGACATGCTGGCCGTGGCGGCCGCACGTGAAGTCAACGACGGCGACATCGTGTTTGCGGGTACCGGTCTCCCCATGCTGGCCATCATGCTGGCGCAGAAGACCACTGCGCCCAACGCGGTGTGCATCTACGAGGCCGGCAGCATCGACGGTCGCCCCATCGACCTGCCCACCTCGGTGGGCGACGCGCGTTGTGCCCACATGGCCAGTATGGCGGCAGGCCTGACGGAAGCCTTCTTCGGGCAGTTGCACCGGGGCTACGTGGACCTGGCCTTCCTGGGCGGGGCCGAGATCGACAAGTACGGCAACGTGAACACCACCGTGGTCGGTGACTACGCGTCGCCGCAGAAGCGGTTCACCGGCAGCGGCGGCAACCCGGACATCAACGCCCTCGCCCGCCGCACCGTCTTCATCATGGTCCAGGAGAAGCGCCGCTTCAAGGAGCACGTGGACTACATCACCTCCCCCGGCTGGCGCATCAAGAAGTGGCCCAGCGGCGAGGAAGCGCACAAGAAAGACGTGTACGGCAAGTTCTTCCGTGGCGGCGTGAGTGCTGTCATCACCAACATGGGCGTGTTCCGCTTCGACGAGGAGGGCATCATCTACCTGGACACCGTCCACCCCGGCTTCACCCCCGAGCAGGTCAAGGACAACTGCTCCTTCGACCTCAACATCTCCAGGTGCAAGGGCGAAACGGTTCCCCCCACCTACGCGGAAATCGACCTGTTGTACAAGGTGGTCGACCCCGAAGGGATCTTCCTCCCCTAGGCATTGGAGAGCGACCGGCAGTTGGTAGTACGGGACAACAGAGAGATGGCGCAGCCTCAGGACCCCGTGTTTCTGAGGCTGCGTGCTTGGAGGCGGGTGCGCAACCCTGCGCAGAGAGAGAGAGAGACGCAGTGCGGAAGGAGGAGATGACGTGAGCCTGCCTCTGGAAGGCATTCGAGTCCTGGACCTCTCCCGGTACCTGCCCGGCCCTTTCTGCACCCAGATCCTGGCGGACTTCGGTGCGGAGGTCATCAAGGTGGAAGACCCCAAGGGGGGCGACCTGGGGCGCTGGCTGCCCCCGCTCATCGAGGGGGAGAGTGCTCGCTTCTACACCGTGAACCGCAACAAGAAGAGCGTGACCCTCGACCTGCGCAAGGAGCAGGGCAAAGAGGTGTTCAAACGCCTGGTGCGGGGAGCCGACGTGGTCATTGACCAGTTCCGTCCCGGGGTGATGAAGAAGCTGGGCCTGGACTACGAGGTGCTGCGGGAGATTAACCCCCGCCTCGTGTACTGTGCCATCACCGGCTACGGCCTCACCGGGCCCATGGCCGAGGTGGCCGGCCATGACCTCAACTACCTCTCGCTGGCCGGGGTCACCGAGATGACCGGCACCTACCAGGGCATGCCGGCCATGTCGGGAGTGCAGATCGCCGACATTGCAGGAGGCACCCTCTACGCGGTGATTGGCATCCTGCTGGCGCTGGCCAGCCGCGAGAAGACCGGGCGGGGGCAACTGTGCGACATCGCCATGATGGACGGGTCCATCAGCCTGCTGGCCTACACCCTGGGCGAGTGGTCGGGCTGGGGACGGTTGCCCGAGCGCGGCAACGACGTGCTCACCGGTGGCTACGCCTGCTACAACATCTACCGCTGCAAGGACGACCGCTACGTGAGTCTGGGGGCAGTGGAGGACAAGTTCTGGGCCGAGTTCTGCGAGAAGATCGGGCGCCCGCAGTACGTGAAGCCGCAGTGGGACCCGGCCGTGCAGCAGGACATCCTGGCTGATGTGCGGGAGATCATGGCCTCCAGAACGCGCGACGAGTGGGTAGAGTTCTTCGCTGACAGCGACATCTGCTTCACCCCGGTGTTGAACCTGGAGGAGATGAGTTGCCACCCGCAAGCCCTGGCGCGCGAGATGATCCTGAAGCTGACCAATGTGAAGGGCTCGGGACGCGACGTGGTGCTGACCGGTATCCCGGTCAAGCTTTCCGAGACCCCCGGCGCCGCCCGCCTGACCTTCCCCAAGCTGGGGGAGCACAACGAGGAGGTGTTGCTGGCGGCCGGCTACAACCCCGCGGAGATCGTCGAGCTCCACAACGCGCGGGTCATCTGAGGGGCCCGGTGGTGCGGGCCTGCTGAGCCAGGGTTCAGCGGGGCGGGCGGCACCTCTTCCCGTGCGGTGGGCCCAGAGGGTGTGCGCACGCCGGAGGCACTGCCTCCGGCGTGTCTGTGCCCGGTGAAGCCGGTTGCCGTGGCGCGCGCTTACTGGTAGACTTGCTTCAGAAAAATGCCGGGCGCGAGCCGGGGGAGGGAAACGGCAGTGGCGGAAGGCGAACTGTACGAGGGCCTGGAGGCCCTCAAGCTCACCATATTTGAAACGGCGGAGTGGCGTGAACTGATCAACCGGGAGAACTACTACGGGCCGGAACAGGTGCTGGAGGAGATCCTGGACAAGCGTACCTGGTCCAACGCGGAGATCCTGTGGGTGACCAGGAGGCTCCTCTACCACTACGGGGGCAAGGACCGTCTCCTCAAGCAGGCCCCGGTGGAGAGAGTGTTCCTCAACTTTGCCGGCGTGCTGCGGGTGCTGTTCATGCTCCTCGACCACCTGGACCCCGAGCTGGACGAAAACATGCGGGCCTACGTGAGTGCCAAGCTGGCGGACGCCACCTGGGGCATCAACGAACGAACGCGCTACTACCTGCGCAAGGCACAGTCGTGAAATGACGCCGCCCGGGCCTGGCCGGGCGGCGTCGCTGCCCCGGCCGGCCAGGGGTGGGAAGGGGTGAGCGCGTGGGGTACCGTGAACTGCATGCCAGCGGGGAGCTGGCCCGGCGCTGCCGACAGTTGCACGACCTGCTGGGCGAGTGTCGCTTGTGCCCTCGCCGCTGCCAGGCGCGCCGGCTGGAAGGAGAGCGGGGCGCGTGCGGCGCAGGCCGGGAAGTCGAGGTGGCCAGTTACGGCCCGCATTTCGGGGAGGAATTTCCCCTGGTGGGGGCGGGTGGCTCCGGCACGGTGTTCTTTTCCTGGTGCAGCCTGCGCTGCGTGTACTGCCAGAACTACTCGGTCAGCCGCGGTCGGGAACGGCGCGCCGTCGCCACCGAGCAGCTGGCGGCCATCATGCTGCACCTCCAGCAGCGCGGGTGTGCCAACGTGAACCTGGTCACGCCCACCCACTACGTGCCGCACATCGTGGAGGCCCTGGGGCAGGCGTGCCGCCAGGGCCTGTCCCTGCCGCTGGTCTATAACAGCAGCGGCTACGAGGAGGAGGAGACGCTGCGCCTGCTGGACGGCGTGGTGGACATCTACCTGCCTGACCTCAAGTACAGCGATGCCCGAGTGGGGCTGAAGTACTCGGGGGTGGCCGACTACCCGCAGGCGGCGCGCGCGGCCCTGAAGGAAATGTACCGCCAGGTGGGTGACCTGGCGCTTGACGCCAACGGCCTGGCGGTGCGGGGAGTGCTCATCCGGCACCTGGTCCTGCCCGGCGGCCTGGCCGGCACCGGCGAGGCGATGGAATTCATCGCCCGTGAACTCTCCCCGACCGCCTGCATCAACCTCATGGACCAGTACTACCCCGCCTACCACGCCCGCAGGTACCCGGAACTGTCCCGTCGCATCAGCGGGGAGGAGTTCGCGGCGGCGCGGGAGTGCGCCCTCCGGGCCAGCCCCCGCTTCCGACTGCTGTGAGCGCTGGTACCTACCGGCAATGCCCGGTAAGGTGCGGGGGCGCAAGTATACACGACTCCCCCCGTGGCCGTCCAAACAGGTGTGGTAGAATCGGAGATGACATGCGCGGGTGCCGGCGGGCGCCCGCACGGGGGGTGCGCGGAGTGGACTTTGTCAAGATGCACGGACTAGGCAACGATTTCGTCATCCTGGAGGGGCGCGCGGAGGACGTTGACCGGGAAGAAACCGGCCGGCTGGCGGTGGCCCTCTGCGACCGCCACTTCGGGGTGGGGGCGGATGGCCTGGTGCTGATGGGGCCTGATCCGGAACTGGACCTGTTCATGCGCATTTTCAATCCCGATGGCTCGGAGCCCGAGATGTGCGGGAACGCCATCCGTTGCGTAGCGGCCTATGCCTGGGCGCGCGGGCTGGTGAAGCGGAGGCAGCTCACCGTCCGCACCCTGGCGGGTCCGCGGCCGGTCTGGTTGCGGCTGGCGTCGGGACGGGTGGCGGCGGTGCGGGTCGACATGGGCGAGCCGGTCCTGGAGCGGAGCTTGATCCCCATGCTGGGGCCTCCCGGCATGGTGAGGGGAGAAGAACTGGACACCCCGCTGGGAACGGTGCGGGTGACCGCGGTGTCCATGGGCAACCCCCACTGCGTGGTGTTCGTGGACGATTTCGACCGCTTCCCGCTGCGGCAGTGGGGGCCGTTGCTGGAGGTCCACCCCCTTTTCCCTGGTAAGACCAACGTCGAGTTTGCTAAGATAGAGGCCAGAGACCGCGTTACCATGAGGGTATGGGAACGCGGTGCAGGAGAAACGCTGGCCTGCGGCACCGGTGCCTGCGCCACGCTGGTGGCGGCGCACCTCAATGGCCTGGTCGACCGTGCCGCTACCCTGCACCTGGCCGGGGGTGACCTGGACATCGAGTGGGACCCGACCAGCAACCGCGTGTTCATGAGCGGACCGGCGACGATGGTGTTCTCCGGACACATCGAGCCGGACGACCTCAGCGTGATGATGGAACGAGGGGGATGCAACCAGTGAAGTGCAGCTCAGCCATGGAGAAACTCCCGCCCTACCTGTTTGCCCGCATCGAGAAGAAGATCGAAGAAGCGCGGGCGCGCGGGGTGGATGTCATCAGCCTGGGAATCGGGGACCCGGACACCCCCACCCCGGCCCACATCGTGGGGGCGATGGCCCGGGCGATTGCCAACCCTGCCAATCACCAGTACCCGAGTTCGGTGGGGATGCTGTCCTTCCGCCAGGCGGTGGCGCGCTGGTTCGCGGCCCGGTTCGGGGTTGCCCTCGACCCGGCTACGGAAATCGTGAGCCTGATGGGCTCCAAGGAAGGCATTGCCCACATGTCGTTCTGTTTCCTGGAGCCGGGGGCCCTCAGCCTGGTGCCCGACCCGGGCTACCCGGTGTACGAGATCGGCGCACTGCTGGCGGGGGCCGAGGTGCACCTGATGCCCCTGCGCGAGGAACACGGGTTTCTCCCCCGCCTGGAAGATATCCCCACCGAAGCGGCCCGCCGTGCGCGGCTGTTGTGGCTCAACTACCCCAACAACCCCACTGGCGCCCCGGCTGACAGGAAGTTTTTCTCCGACGTGGTGGCATTTGCCCGCGACTTCGATGTCCTGGTCTGTCACGACCACGCCTATTCCGAGATCTACTTTGACGGCCAGCGCCCCTTGAGTTTCCTGGAAGTCGAGGGGGCGCGGAGGGTGGGGATCGAGTTTCACTCCCTCTCCAAGTCCTTCAATATGACCGGGTGGAGAATTGGCTGGGCCTGCGGAAACCCTGATGCCGTCGACGTGCTGACCCGTTTCAAGTCCAATGTCGATTCCGGGGTGTTCCAGGCGGTACAGGAGGCGGCCATCGCCGCCCTCGAGGGGCCGCAGGCCTGCGTGGAAGACATGCGGCGGCTCTACCAGTCCCGGCGCGACATCGTGGTGGAGGGGCTCCGCCGCATGGGCTGGCGCGTGCAACCGCCGCGGGGGGCTATCTACGTGTGGGCACCGGTCCCAGCCGGCTTTGACTCCGCCTCCTTTGCCGAACACGTGCTGGACCAGGCCGGAGTCATCGTCACCCCGGGGTCGGGGTATGGCAAGCACGGGGAGGGGTACTTCCGCATCGCGCTCACGGTTGGCGCCGAGCGGATGCGGGAGGCGCTGGGACGCATGCAGGCAGCGCTGGGCACGGTCAGGTTCTGACCCGGGACAGGAGGACGGCGGCATGATTCGGAGCATGACAGGGTTCGGCCGCGGCGAGGCCAGCGGCCCGGAGTACCGGGTGAGCTGCGAGGTACGGGGGGTCAACCACCGCTACCTGGACTTCAACATACGCCTTTCCCGGCGCTACGCAGCGCTGGAAGAGCGCATCCGCGAGCGCGTCAAGCGTGACCTGGCGCGGGGGCGGGTGGAAGTGACGGTCAACGTGGAGAGAGTGGGAGGCGGCGAGCGCAGTCTCCAGGTTGACAAGGAATTGGCAATGGCGTATCATAAAGCTCTGATAGATTTGGCGCAAGATCTCCGTATTCCTTCCGATTTCGGACTCATAGACC
>JARYMO010000235.1 GCA_029907055.1 Syntrophomonadaceae bacterium
GGTGCGGGAGGTGGGGGGCGTGGAGTACGTCTTCGCGGTCCGGGAAGAAAAGGGCCGCCCGACGGCAGAGCTGCTGCCCGGCCTCCTGCAGGAGGTACTCACCGGCCTGGGCTTTCCCCGCTCCATGCGCTGGGGCTACGGAGAGCTGCGCTTCGCGCGTCCCATCCGCTGGATGGTTGCCCTGTACGGAGAGGAAGTGGTCCCGGTGCGGGTGGAGGGCCTGGTGGCCGACCGCGTTACCTGGGGACACCGCTTCCTGGCCGAGCAGCCGCTGCGCCTGGCGCAGGCAGCGGACTACGCGCGCTGCCTGGAGGAGGCCTACGTCATCGTAGACCATGACCGTCGCCGGGACCTCATCGCCCGGCAGGTGAGAGAGGTGGCCGCTGCCCAGGGCGGCGTGCCCATGGAGAACCCCGAGCTGCTGGAGGAGGTCAACTTCCTGGTGGAATACCCTACCGCCTTCTTCGGTTCGTTTTCCGCCGACTACCTGGCAGTGCCGCCGGAGGTACTGACCACCACCATGGTGGAGCACCAGCGCTACTTCCCGGTCTTCTCCCCCGGGGGTGCGCTCATGGCTGGTTTCGTAGGGGTGCGCAATGGAACCGACTACAACCTGGCCGAGGTGCGGGAGGGCAACGAGCGGGTGCTGCGCGCCCGCCTGGAAGACGCCCTGTTCTTCTACCGCGAGGACACCCGCGAGCACCTGGAAACGCGCGTGCCGCTGCTGAAGCAGGTGGTGTACCAGGCGCGCCTGGGCACCGTGTGGGCCAAGGTGGAGCGGCTGCAGGACACGGCAGAATTCATCGCCCGTCAGCTGGGGTTCGAAGACCTCGACACCGTGCGGAGGGCGGCCTTCCTGTGCAAGGCTGACCTGGAAACCAGCATGGTGTACGAGTTCCCCGAGCTGCAGGGGGTCATGGGGCGGTACTACGCCCGGGTGAGCGGTGAGCCGGAAGAAGTGGCCCAGGCCATCTTCGAGCACTACCTGCCTCGTTTCGCCGGGGACCAGCTGCCTGCCACCCGGGCCGGCATCGCGGTCAGCCTGGCGGAGAAATGCGACAACCTGGTGGGATGCTTCTGCATCGGTCTGCGGCCCAGTGGCTCCGCCGACCCCTATGCCCTGCGCCGTCAAGCGCTGGGGATCGTGCACACGGTGCTGGCGCGGGACCTGCGCCTGGACCTGACCCAGGTGCTGGCGCGCGTCTACCAGGGCTTTTCCCACGTGCCCCCCGACCATGGCTGCGAAGAGACCTGCCGGGAAGTACTGGACTTCATCCTGCAGCGCCTGCGCGGGGTGTTGCTGGAGCGCGGGGTGCCATACGACGTGCTGGACGCGGTGCTGGAGTCGCCGGAAGGGGACCTGGTGCGGCTGGTGCAGCGGGCACAGGCGCTGGCGGCCTTCAAGAGCCGGCCGGAGCACGAGGACCTCATGGTGGTCTTCAATCGCTGCTTCAACCTCTCGCGGAAGTGGGAGCGCACCGCGGTGGACCCGGCCTGCTTCGAGCACGATGCGGAGCGGACGCTGTTCGAGGCGCTGGAAGCCAACACCGGCGAATGGAACCGTCGGCTGCAGGCTGGCGAGTACGAGGCCTACCTGCAGGAGCTGGCGGGCTTGCGTCCCATGGTAGACGCGCTCTTCGACGCGGTGATGGTCATGGTGGAGGACGAGCGCGTGCGTGCCAACCGCCTGGGGCTGCTGCGGCGGGTGAGCAACCTCTGCCTGCAGATGGGAGACTTCAGCCGCCTGGTGTGAGAACTTTTTCTTTGACTTGGGGAAAAATCATTCTTTATAATCAGTACAGCGTACATGATTTCCCCGCATTGAGGAAAAAGTATATCATATATCGGTGGTGAAGCATGATAGAACTGAGCGACAGGCAGGTGCGCATCTTGGAAATCGTGAAGAAATCCGGCCCCATCACCGGCGAGAAGATCGCCGAGCTGCTGGACGTCACCCGCGCGGCGCTGCGGCCAGACCTGGCCGTGCTCACCATGTCGGGGTACCTGGAGGCCAAGCCGCGGGTGGGGTACATGTACCGCCCGGAAGGGGCGGGCAACGAGATCCGGCGGGTCCTGGGCCAGTACCGGGTCAAGGATGTCAAGTCCATGCCGGTGGTGGTGCGCGATGACTCCAGCATCTACGATGCCATCGTCACCCTGTTCACCCAGGACGCCGGCACCATCTACGTGGTGGACCGGGAGGGGTACCTGGCGGGGGTGGTGTCGCGCAAGGATTTCCTGAAGACCACGCTGGGCAACATCGACATCCACAAGGTGCCGGTGAGTGTCATTATGACCCGCATGCCCAACATCGTGACCGTGACGCCGGAGGAGACGATGGTGGATGCGGTGAAGAAGATTGTCGAACACGAGATCGACAGTATGCCGGTAGTCCGCAGGTTCATCCATGAGAACGGCGAAGAGAGGCTGGAAGTAGTGGGAAGGATCACCAAGACGAACATCGCCCGGTTGTTCCTGGACCTCGCCTACCAGAAACAGAGGGGGGATTGAGCGTGGGTGGACACAGCCAGGTGGTGTACATAGTATCGGATTCCATTGGCGAGACGGCCGAGCTGGTAGTGAGGGCGGCCGCCAGCCAGTTCAACTCCGGCAAGATCGAGATGCGCCGGGTCCCGAACGTGACGGATACCGAAACCCTGGAGGAGGTCATCCGCCATGCCGCCCAGAGTGGCGCTGCCATCGCCTACACCCTGGTGGTGGAGGGGATGGCGGAATTCCTCCGTCAGCATGCCGAAGAGGCCGGGGTGCCGACCGTGGACGTCCTGGGGCCGGTGATCGACATGCTGGCCCGGGCCAGCGGCATCCAACCGCGGCGCGAGCCCGGGCTGCTGCGCAAGGTTGACGAACTGTACTTCCGACGGGTCGAGGCCATCGAGTTCGCCGTGCGCTACGACGACGGCAAGGACCCCCGCGGCATCACCCTGGCGGACATCGTGCTG
>JARYMO010000236.1 GCA_029907055.1 Syntrophomonadaceae bacterium
GAGCCGGGGTAGTCACGGCCATCAAGGAAGACTAGCCGGCGTATCCCCCACCGCCCCCGCAGCGCGGGGGGCGGGTGGGGAGTTTCAATACGCCTGGATGCGTGGAAATCAACCCGCTGTGAGGAGGGACATACGCAACGTGAAAGGCCAGCAGAAGGTCAGGATCCGACTGAAAGCGTTCGATCACAAGCTCCTGGACCAGTCGGCCCTCAAGATTGTCGACACCGCGCGGAAGAACGGGTCGAAAGTCTCCGGCCCCATCCCGCTGCCGACGGAGAAGAGCATCTACACCATCCTGCGTTCGCCGCATGTGAACAAGGATTCGCGGGAGCAGTTCGAGATGCGCACCCACAAGCGCCTCATTGACATCCTCGAACCTAACCCCAAGACCATTGATGCGCTCATGCACCTGGATCTGCCCTCCGGGGTGGACATCGAGATCAAGCTCTAGGGCGAGTGCCGACACCGGCCGGTAACGGCCGGTGCGTGGAAAGAGGGGTTGTGCACGTTGGGTGCGTGCCTGGCAGGGGCCCAACCGCTGACAGCCCCAGACACTTCCGGAAAGGGAGGAAGACAGGAATGGGTTCGACCGTGCAGAAAGGGCTCCTCGGCATCAAGCTGGGGATGACCCAGGTGTTTGACGAGAACGACCGCGCCACTGCGGTTACGGTGGTGGAAGCGGGTCCCTGCATAGTGCTGCAGAAGAAGACCGTGGCCTCCGACGGCTACGAAGCCATCCAGGTCGGGTTCGTGGCAGCCAAGGAGCGCAACGTGAGCAAGCCCGTGAAGGGGCATTTTGCCAAGGCCAACGTGAAACCGATGCGATTCATTGCCGAATTCCGGGTGGACAACGCTGACCTCTACGAGGTGGGGCAGGAACTGACCGCTGACACCTTCAAGGAAGGCGACCTCATCGACGTGACGGGGGTGTCCAAGGGCAAGGGATTTGCAGGGGGCATCAAGCGTCACAATTTTCAGCGCGGTGGCATGGCGCACGGCTCCAAGTACCACCGGCGTCCGGGTTCCCTGGGGGCCAAGGGTCCCGCCAGGGTCTTCAAGGGGCGCAAGCTCCCGGGCCGGCTTGGCGGCAGACGGGTTACGGTGCAACGGCTCAAGGTGGTGCGCGTGTATCCCGAGCGCAACGTGATCCTCATCCAGGGTGCAGTCCCTGGCCCGCGGCGGGGGCTTCTCACCATCAGGAATACCGTCAAGGCCTGAGCGGAGCGCGAGCGGCCGCCGGAGATGATGCCAGCGAGTGGCGCACGTGTATTTGAGGGGGTAGGAGCATGCCAAGAGTGCCACTGTACAACATGAGTGGACACCAGGTCGGAGAGATAGAACTGAATGACGCGGTATTCGGCATTGAACCGAACGTGGCGGCCATGCACCAGGTGGTCAAGATGCAGCTGGCCAACAAGCGGGTCGGCACTGCCTCAACCCTTACCCGCGGGCAGGTACGCGGGGGGGGACGCAAGCCGTACCGCCAGAAAGGGACCGGGCGGGCCCGGGCGGGCAGTACGCGCTCGCCGCTGTGGCGGAAGGGCGGCGTGGTGTTCGGTCCGCACCCCCGCGACTTTTCGTTCAGGGTGCCGAGGAAGATCCGTCGCCTGGCGCTCAAGTCAGCACTTTCCAGCAAGGTGCAGGCGCAGGGACTGGTGGTGGTTGACGCCCTGGTCTTTGAGGAACCGAAGACCCGCAGGATGGCGGCGGTGCTGGAATCGCTCAGGGTCGACAGCAAGGCGCTGCTGGTCACCGCGGACGGTGACGTGAACGTGGTGAAATCAGCCCGCAATCTCCCCGGAGTGACGCCGGTGCGGGCTGACTTCATGAGCGTGTACGACATCCTGAACCACGACAAGCTGGTCATGACTAGGGACGCGGTGGCCAAAGTGGAGGAGGTTTATGCCTGATGAAGGAGTCGCGTGACGTGATTGTCCGGCCGGTGGTGACGGAGAAAACCATGAACCTGCTGGCGGACAACAAGTACACCTTCATAGTAGACAAGAAGGCCAACAAGACCGAGATCCGCAAGGCAGTCGAGGACATCTTCGACGTCAAGGTCGACAAGGTCCACACCATGAACATCAAGGGCAAGAAGAAGCGCATGGGCAAGTTTGCCGGATACAAACCCGACCGCAAGAAGGCCATCGTCACCCTGAAGCCCGGCCACAAGATCCCGCTCTTCGAAGGGATGTAGGGCCAGGACAGGCCGGGGTTTAGAGGAGGGAGCAGCCAGCAATGGGAGTGAAGAAATTCAAGCCGACATCGCCAGGCAGGCGCCAGATGACGGTATTGACGTTCGACGAGATCACCAAGGTGGAACCGGAGAAGGCGCTCACCACCCCGTTGAAGAAGACGGGCGGCCGTAACGCCGGTGGCCGGGAAACGGTGAGACACCGTGGTGGAGGGCACAAACGGCAGTACCGCATCATCGATTTCAAGCGCACCAAGGACGGCATCCCCGCCAAGGTGGCATCCATTGAGTACGATCCTAACCGTTCTGCCAACATCGCGCTGCTGCATTACGTGGACGGAGAAAAGAGGTACATCCTGGCTCCGCACGGACTCAAGGTAGGCGACAAGGTGATGTCGGGGCCAGACGCAGACATAAAGGTCGGCAATGCCCTGCCCATGAAGAACATCCCGGTGGGCACGACCATTCACAACGTGGAACTCAAGCCGGGCAAGGGCGGCCAGATGGTCAGGTCGGCGGGGGCCTCTGCCCAGCTTATGGCTAAGGAAGGCGACTACGCGCACGTGCGGTTGCCGTCGGGCGAGGTACGCCTGGTGCACGTCAACTGCCGGGCCACCATCGGCCAGATCGGCAACCTGGACCATGAGAACGTCAGCATTGGCAAGGCGGGGCGGTCACGGTGGCGGGGCCGGCGGCCCACGGTGAGGGGTGCGGCCATGAACCCGGTCGACCATCCTCACGGCGGCGGCGAGGGTCGGG
>JARYMO010000237.1 GCA_029907055.1 Syntrophomonadaceae bacterium
GGCACCCAGCCCATCAAGACCCGGTACGGCTGGCTGCTCATCTACCACGGGGTGGACCGCGAACGCGTGTACCGTCTGGGAGTCATCCTGGTCGACCTCAACGACCCCCAGCGCCTGCTCTACCGTTCGCCCAACCCCATTCTCTCCCCGGAGACCGAGTACGAGGTGGGCAAGGAAGGGGAAAGCTGGGTCCCCAACGTGGTCTTCACCTGCGGTGCGGTGCCTGCCCAGGACAAGGCCATCCTCGACGTGGACGACGAGATCCTGGTCTACTACGGAGCGGCCGACACCTACATCTGCCTGGCCACCGCCAGGGTGGGCGACCTCATCCCGCCCAGCGTGCGCCGCGAACCACCGCCCAAGCTGGCGTTCTAGCCGCGCCTTGCGTCCTGCCAAGCCGCCGCGGGCGGCCGTCAACACCCAGTGAGGGGGGACCTCCACGGTCCCCCCTCACCTTGCTCCCTGGCCCCTGCCGCTCATTGGCCCCCATCCAGCACCCGGCGGTACACCTCCAGGTAATCATCCACCATGCGCTGCCGGCTGAACCGGCCCTCCACCCATTTCCGGCAGGTCGTCCTTCTCAGGCGCCCGACCTTCCCCAGCGCTTCCAGCGCCTCCGCCTCCCCTTCCACCAGGAAACCGGTTTCCCCGTCGGCGATGACCTCGGGCATCGCCCCCCGCCGGTAGGCCACTACCGGGGTCCCGCAGGCCATGGCCTCCACCACGCTGAGGCCGAAGGGCTCCTCGAAATGGATGGGGTGCAACAGGGCGTAGGCCCCTCCCAGCACCTGGGCGCGGCGCGGCCCCCCCACCGACCCTATGTACTCGGCCTTCCCCGGCTCCAGCAACGGTTCGACGCGCTCGTGGAAATAGGCCGCGTCCTGGATGATGCCCGCCACCACCAGCCGCATTCCGAAGGCTCTGGCGATGCGCAGGGCGTCCTCTGTCCCCTTGTCGGGGTGAATGCGCCCGTAGTAGAGGAGGTAGTCGCCGGGTCCGCTCTGCAGCGGGAAGTCATCCAGCTCAATGCCGTGGTACACGGTGGCCAGGTAGGGCAGCTCGGGGGAGCGGTCGGCATTGCTGATGGACACGTAGTGACAGCGGTCCGCGTACGCACGGTACACGGGCAGGATGCGGGGCGAAGAAAACCCGTGGATGGTGGTGAGCATGGGGGTGGCCACCAGGCGGCTGTAGGTCAGGGGCAGAAAGTCGTAGTGGTTGTGCAGCAGGTCGAAGCGGTGCGCCTGCTCGAACGCGTGGGCGACGTGGAGGCACTCCCATACCTTGGCATCCAGCTCGGGACACTCCTCGTAGGGACAGGGGCAGACCGCCTCCAGCCGCGCGCGGGTAACCGAATCGGCGGTGGCGAACAGGGTCACGTCCACCCCGCGCTCCACCAGCCCCTCGCACAACATCGATACCACCAGCTCCCAGGGCCCATAGTGGCGCGGGGGGGTCCTCCACGCGATGGGCGCCAGCAGGGCCACGCGCATGCTCGCTTCCTCCTATCCCTGGCGTGAATTGGGGTCGGGCCGGGCCTGGCGGTAGCGCTGGTACAGCCGGACCAGGTTTTCTCGCGGCGCGCCATAGAACGCGGAGGGGTCTTCGCCGCGCACCCAGTCGTCGCGTGGCGCCGGGGGAGTCTGCCGCACGGTGTCCACCCCGGACAGGAATTCCCCTGGGGTGGCCGCCGCCGGCTTGGCCGAACCGTCGTGGCGGAACAGCCCGAAATGCCGCTCGTGAGGGCTGTCGGAAAGGGGGACGCGCTGCCACAGCGAGGGAACATAGTCACCGTAGCACCAGGCGTAGGCCCCCCGCATGCCTTCTTCCCACAACAGGCGCCAGGCCCGCCGGTAGTACTCAAGTCCCTGCGCTTCGGAAAACGCCGGCACCTTCGCCGCCGCCAGCTCCTCGCCATCGTCGGGCGGGATGACGGGACGGCTGTGAATGCCGAACTCCTGGAAGAGCACCGGCTTTCCTCCCAGCCAGCGCGTGAGCGCACCCAGAAACGGCAGCACCAGGACGTCGAGCGGATCATGCACCCACGTGAGGTAGAAGGGGTAGCCGTGCATGCACAGGTAGTCGCAGAAAAGGGCCGCATCCTGGGGCCACAGGCCGCGGTCTTCCTCCAGGTCCTCGGCATGCATGCCCAGGGTCACCGGCGCGCCCGGCGCCGGCCGCTTGAGTTCAGAGACCATCACCTGCAGCCATTCGCGGGCTGCTTCCCGGCTGGGTGGACAGGCCCAGTTGGAGGCCTCGTTGCCCAGGTCATATCCCTCCAGCGCCGGGTGGCCATTCAGCCGCTCAGCCACCGCCTGGCACAGCAAGCGCTGGGCCTCCCTCACCCCTGGCTCCGTGTAGGGGTTGCGTGGGATGGCCCGCCTCACGCGGCCCTGGCAGACCACCGGAAAGCGTCCGCGGGCGGAGCCCGGCATCAGCATCCAGGCCGGCAGCCAGTTGGCCCCGCTCATGTGCCCGCAGAACAACGTAGGCATGACCCTGAGGTCATGCCGCTGGGCGATGTCCATTGTCTGTTCCAGGTGCCGCAGGGCCTCCGCGCTCACCCGGTCAGGCGAGGGCTGGAACGCCTCCCACAGCAGGAAGAGGCGCACCACGGCGAACCCGCAGGCTGCCAGGCGGGCAAAGTCGTCCTCCACCTCGGCCGCCACGAACTCATCCCACCAGTACATGGCACGGGTGCGGGGCCAGTAGTTGACCCCCACCTGGAAGGACACCGCTGCCGGCGGCCCGTCGTGCTCCTGCCGCCTCACAGCGCCAGGCACCTCTCGTGACAGCCGCCTCCCTGCCAGTCGCTGTCGCGCAGGGCGTGGCGGGTCAACAGCCAGGCGAGCAGGGACTCCGCTCCCTGGTTGCGGTTGACCCCCTCCGGCACCAGCGCGTCGTAGCAGCCGCCTGTGGCGGGGT
>JARYMO010000238.1 GCA_029907055.1 Syntrophomonadaceae bacterium
GGCCGCAGCTGGGGGACTACTCGCCAGCCCTGGCGGAGGTGCTCGATGCGCTGGCTGCCGAGGGCAGCGACATCGTGTTCCTGTCCCTCCACTATCCCGACGACCTTGCTGCCTCCCGCCGGGTGGCGGCGCGAATGAAGGCCACGGCTGTGCTGGTGGAGAAGAAGCTGGGCACGGCGGAAACCATGACGCTCATCGCCGGCAGTCGTCTGTTGATCGGCATGCGCTTGCACTCTCTCATATTTGCTGCCGCCGCAGGAGTGCCGTTCCTGGGCATCCCGTACGACCCCAAGGTGGAGAGCCTGCTCAGGGAGTTCGGTCGTCCGGTGTGCGTGAAGAACGGCACCCTTGACGCAGCGGCCCTGCTGCAGGGAGCCCGGGCCACGCTGGCGGACTGGGAACGGGAGTCCCAGGCGGTGGTGGCTCAGAGCGAGGTCCTGAGGATGAAGGCGAGGCACACGGCAGAACTGGCCGTGAGGCTGGCACGAAGCGCGCGCAGTTGAGGCGTAGCCGAAGGGGAACAAAGGGCACCCATGGCCGGGGGCCGTGGCTGTTGTGACGAAGGCAGCCGGAAGGCGAGAAGGGGTGGCAACATGGAGGGGGACATCGTCTTTGCACTGGACATCGGTACGCGCAGCGTGGTGGGCGTGGTCCTGGAGGGCAGGGCACCGGACGTCAGCGTGCGAGCAGTGAGAGTCGTGGCCCATGAAACCCGTGCCATGGTGGACGGACAGATCCACGATGTTGAGGCCGTGGCCGCCAAGATTGCCGTAGTCCGCCGGGAGCTGGAAGACGAGACGGGCCTCTCGCTGACCCACGCGGCGGTGGCGGCTGCAGGGCGGGCGCTGCGTACGGCTAAGGCCAGGGTGGAGCGGGAGAGAAGACAGTATCATGAGATTTCCCGCACCGAGATGCATGCCCTGGAACTGGAGGCAGTACAGCAAGCCCAGATGGACATGGCCAGCACGGCGGAAACGGAAAGCGCAGCCAGCGAGTACTTCTGCGTTGGCTACAGCGTCGTCAGCTACTACCTGGATGGTCATCCCATCGGCAACCTGGTGGGGCAGGTGGGGCGGCGGGTTGCGGTCGACGTCATTGCCACGTTCCTTCCAAGGGTGGTCGTGGATAGCCTGTTTTCGGCCTTGCGCAGGGCAGGGCTGGAGGTCCGTTCGCTCACCCTGGAGCCCATTGCGGCGCTGGAAGTGGCCATCCCGCCCCAGATGCGCCTTCTGAACCTGGCCCTGGTGGACATCGGGGCTGGTACCTCCGACATTGCACTGGTCCGGAAAGGCCAGGTGTTCGCCTATGCCATGGTTCCCGTGGGAGGGGACGAAATCACGGAGCGCATCGCCGAGGAATACCTGCTTGATTTCAACGCTGCCGAGGAACTCAAGTGTCGCCTGGTGGGAAGGCAGCGGATCGAGTTCGAGGACATCCTCGGGAACCCGTTGGAGGCAGCCACGGACGAGGTCATCGAGCGCTTCCAGGACGTGGTGCGCGACCTGGCGGTGAGGGTCGCGCGCGAGGTGCTGGTGCTCAATCAGCGGGCCCCGGACGCAGTGGTCTGCGTAGGTGGTGGCAGCCTGACGCCGCGGTTGTTGTCCGAACTGGCGGCCGCCCTGGAGATTCCGCGCAACCGCGTCGGCGTCAGGGCTCGTGAAGCCATCAAGGAGGTCAAGGGTGATTTCCCGGAACTCAGAGGGCCCATCGGAGTCACGCCCATCGGCATCGGGTTTCACGCTCTGCGCGGGGAGCCCCTGCCGTACATCAGGGTCAGCGTCAATGGACGGGACATCCCACTGTGGAGCCTGGCGGAGACCACAGTGGCGGCAGCCCTGCTCAGCGCGGGCATCAGCCTCAACAATCTCTATGGTCGTACGGGGATGGGCCTGACCGTCGAGGTGAACGGCCAGGTGCGGCATGTGAAGGGAGAGCTGGGGGCTCCTCCCGACATCCGGGTAGACGGGCGAGAGGCGGCCCTGGACACCCCGCTGTGCGGGGGCGAGCACGTTGAGTTTGTGCGCGGGAGGGACGGGCGTGCTGCTCACTGCACGGTGCGAGACCTGCTGCCGGACGCCAGCGGCGAGGTGATGGTGAACGGGGAGAGAATGGAGGTCGTTCCCCGCGTGCTGCTGGATGGGCGAGAAGTGGGGATGGACTGCCCGGTGCACGATCGGGCGGTCATTACCTACACGCGGGCTGATTCGCTGGGAAGAATACTGGCGAGGGCAGGGGTGGACGAAGACCTGCTGCAGGAAAAAGTCTACCGCTACCAACTCAACGGCCAACCCATGGTCTTCCGTTGGCGGCCGGTTGAGGTATCCGTCGGGGGCCGGCCCGCTTCCCTGGAGGACCCGGTACTCTTCGGGAGTAGCGTCGAATACCGGGTGCGAGGGGAGGCCCCCCGCCTGAGGGACGTGGTATCCTTGCCGGAAGGCACCCGGAGCATACGTGTAAAGGTCAACGGTCAGCCGGTGCTGTTGCCTTCGCGCAGAGCTGCGCTGGAAGTGAACTCGCTGCCGGCGGCCCTGGATGAGCCGCTCAGGCAGGGAGCTGACATCGTGATTCGCGAACGAGAGCACGGAGCCATCGTGAGCGACGTGTTGGGGCTGGTCCAGGTGAACGCCAGGACAGCGGGGAAACTGGTGATGCGGGTGGATGGCGAGAAGGCCGGGTTTACCACCCCGGTGCGGGAAGGCAGTGAAGTAGAGATTTTCTGGCGTTCGGATGCCATCGGCTGACCCTCGCCGGCCCCGCACGCGGGCTGCGGGTGCCAGCGCAGGAAGGCGATAGTGACGCCAGGAGAAGAACGCGCAGACGAGGCGGCACCGGGTGAGCCGCCTCGTCTGCGCGTGCCCCCCTGTCAACGATCTGAGATAATGTCACCCTAATCGGTCTGAGAAAATGTCACGGG
>JARYMO010000239.1 GCA_029907055.1 Syntrophomonadaceae bacterium
GTGAAGTAGGGATGCCGCATGGTCCGAGCCCGCGGGGGCCGCACGGCCAGTTCCTGCTGCAGGGCGCGGTCGGCCTCTCTGAACGTGATGAGGCCGTTCTCGTCCATCACCCGCAGCACGGTGGCCTGTCGCTTCTTGAGCGCGACGGCGTCATGGTCGGGGGAGAGACGTTCGGGGGCCGGGATCATGGCAACCAGGTAAGAAATTTCTGCCGGTGACAGCTCCTCGGGGGTCTTACCGAAATAGCAGCGGGCTGCGGCGCCCATCCCGCACACCCCGCGTCCCATGTAGACCTCGTTGAGGTACATGTTCAGGATCTCGTCTTTGGTGAACCGCTGTTCCAGCACCGCGGCGATGAGCATCTCTTCGGTCTTGCGCAGGATGCTCTTGCGGTTGTTCAGGAACAGGGTACGTGCCAGTTGCTGGGTGATGGTGCTCCCGCCCTGGGCCTTGTACCCCAGCCGCACGTCCACGTACAGCGCCCGCAGGATGCCGCGCGGGTCGATGCCCGGGTGCTGGTAGAAGCGCTGGTCTTCCATGGCTACCACCGTCTGCTTCAGTAACGGGGGGAAATCGGCCCGGTACTCGCGCCGGTAGCCGTACTGCAGGAGGACCTCCCCGTCCGCCGAGTAGAGCGTCGTTTCCGAAGCAGGACGGTAGGCGAACTGGTCCAGGTCCATCCGCATCGCTCCCGCCAGCGCCCCCCGCAGGCCCGCCCCCGCCACGAAGCAGAGCGCGAACACCGCCATCAACAAGGATGTAAGCTTCAGGGCCAACCACCGGCTCATCATGGTGAACCCCTTCCTCACACGCGCAGACTGGACCGGAGTACGCCACCGGTCGTGGTACCCCCGCCACCCGGGGGCATTCTCCCCGGCCCGCCTAGAGGCCGAATGCGGTCAGCCACCGGTAGGCCTGGTAGAAGGCGCAGGCCATCAGGGCCAGCAGCACTGCCGTCAGCAGGGCTACGCGCCAGGGCCACACGTTTCTCGATGGGTGCAGGCAACGGAACAGGCGGGGGGTTCTCAAGGCGGTTCACCTCCCAACTGCAGGACCCGCGGGCACCCTTCCGGCGCCAGCGCGGTCCCCTCCTACAGCTTGGGCACTCTGACCGTGCTGATCATCAGGCCAGCCAGCACCAGCATGCCGACGGCGATGAACGAGGCAGGTAAATGGCCGGCAGCGATGCTGACCGCCGCCAGTACTCCTCCAGCCAGGGTAATGGGCACTCCCACGAAATACTCGCTGATGTTGAGCACGTTGAAGCGGGCCAGCCGGAATGCCCCGCACAGCATGAAGGCGAGGGCCACCAGGTAGGCCACGGCGCTCCCGTAGGCCGGGGCCAGCACCTGCAGGTAGAGAAGCATCGCCGGCGCCACCCCGAAGGAGACCAGGTCGGCCAGTGAATCGAGTTCCTTGCCCATCTCGGAGGTCATGGCCAACCGCCGCGCGATGCGGCCGTCCAGGGTGTCGCTGATGCCCGCCAGCAGGATAAGCAGGGCGGCCCACAGGAAGCCCCCCTCCACCGCGCACACCAGCGCTCCGCCACCCAGGGCCAGGTTGAGCAGCGTCAAGGCGTTAGGAAGGAACATCGGCCGTCATCCTCCCGACGATGGTTTCCCCGCCCCGCACCTTGTCCCCCCGGCGCACGCAGATGTGGACCCCGGGCGGCAGGTAAAGCTCAGTACAGGAACCAAACTTGATGAGCCCGAACACCTCTCCCCTGCGGTAGGTCGCTCCGACGCGCGCCCTGCAGACGATGCGGCGGGCGATGATGCCGGTTATCTGTACCACCAGCACTCTCCCCCAGGCAGTACGCAGGCCCACCAGGTTGCGGGAGTTGCACCTCCCCGCCTGCCGGTCGAAGGCGGGCCGGAATTCCCCCGGCACCCGCGAGACCAGTTCCACCTGCCCGTCGCAGGGCATGCGGTTGATATGCACGTTGAACAGTGAGAGGAAAATGCTGACCTTCTTGCCCGGACCCTGCAGGTAGGTGTCCTCGTACACCTCGCTCACGTCGAGCACCACGCCGTCAGCAGGGGCCACCAGGGCATCCTCCTCCGCCGGGACCACCCGCGGCGGGTTGCGGAAGAAGAAGGCGAAGAACAGCGCCAGCCCAAACGGCACCAGCGACAGCACCGGGCTCCAGCGCAGGCATATTGCACCAGCCAGGACCGCGGCCAGCACGTAGGGCCATCCCTCGCGCGCCATGCGATACCCGCTCACACCAGTTCCCCCTCCGGATGCCTCCGGCCCTGCCCGTCACGCCCGGGAGGGTGCCGGACCGGGCCATCTCTCCATATTGTATCACCGCGATCTGCACGTGCCTATCGCTTTCTCCACCCCGCCGGCCCGTCACATGGCGGCGGAGATGTGGCCCAGTTCCTCTGCCATCCCCGAGATCTCCTGGATGCTGGCCGTAATCTCTTCGGTGGCCGACACCTGTCCCTCGCAGGCCCGCAGGGACTCGCCCGCCCCCCTGACCGCCTCGGACACCGCGTGCTCAATCTCCCGCACCAGGGCCCGGATGCGTTCGGAGGTGTGGCGAGACACGTCGGCCAGCTTGCGGATCTCCTCGGCCACCACCCCGAAACCGCGTCCGGCCTCACCGGCCCGGGCTGCCTCGATGGCCGCGTTCAGCCCCAGCATCTTGGTTTCCTCGGCGATGTTCTGGATGAAGTTGAGCACCTCGGTTATCTGCCGGGAGAGGCCCCCGATACCCTGCACCTGCTGGTGCAGGCGCGCCTGGTTGGCCCTGATGCTCCCGGCAGCCAGCGCCGTCTGCTCGACTGCCCGCGCCACCTCCGCGGTGCCGCCCGCCAATCGCCCCGCCATCCCCCGCAGCCGAAACGCCCGGGAACGGTCGAAGGCCAC
>JARYMO010000240.1 GCA_029907055.1 Syntrophomonadaceae bacterium
CGGGACTGCTCCAGGGCCTTCAGTGCGCGGTTGACGCTGTGCGACACCCTGCCCAGCTCGTCATCCCCCAGCGCGGCCACGCGGCTGGACACGTCGCCGCTGGCGGCGATGGCGTCGAGGTCGAGGTTCAGCCGCTCGATGCGTTGCACCACCCTGCGCTGCAGCAGCCACAGCACGGCGGCCGAGAAGAGGATGCCGATAACGGCCGCCGCCGTTTCCGCTGCCCGCACCGCCTTGAGACCGTCCTGGTAAAGGGTCCGCGGCTCCCGCAGGCTGAGGCTCACCGCCGGCCGGCCGTCTACCCCGGCCAGCAGCACCCGGGCTTCCACCCAGCTGGGGCCGGTTTCCTGCGTCCGCACCGCTGGGGCATCCAGCCCGGAAAGGGGGAGCGCTCCGTCCTGGGCCCGCTGGCCTGCACTCTCAGCCACCTCGAGCTGCATGTCCGATCCCAGCACCCGCCGCAGCCGCTCCAGCCATCCCCGGTCCAGCGGGCGGGCCAGGATGAAGGTGCCGTTCACCGGCCCCTCACCGGTACTGGTGAGGATGGGCGCACCGGCCGCCAGCACCGTACCCCCGCTCAGCCGCAGCAGGCCGCTGGCCCGGGCCCCGCGGTCGCTGGCTGCGCTGAAGGCGCTGGTCAGGGCGCGCACGTCTGCCTCCGCCGCCGGCGCAATGCCCCCGTCGGGCGCGCGGGCCGCCGCGTAGCGCACGGCCCCCTGCGCATCGGTCACCAGCACCAGCGAGGCACCCGTGCCACCGAAAATCGTCTCGTTCAGGTGAATCCGCTCGTAGTCCCGGTTGCCGTCGGAGGCGTAGCGGTAGGTCTCGTCCCACGACGCCCAGTCGAACCAGGTGGTGGTCTCCAGGGCCTGCAGGTCGGCGGCCAGGTAGTTCACTACCCGCTGCATGTCCGCCTCGATGCGCTGTCGCTCCTGGCGGATGCTGCTGCGCAGGTAGATGGCCTGGCCGGCGATGACGGTGGTCACCATCATCGACACCAGCAGCACCCCGATTATGGTCATGGTCTTGGTCCGCAGGCTCACCGCGCACCCCCCGTTTCGGCCCCGCGCCGGCCGCCCCCGGGCTTCTCCGGCCCCGGACGCAGCACGGCATATCCTATTCCTATCTTCGACGATTGGTTCGTGAATACTTACACTATCTTCATTTTTTCCCGCCGCCGCTGGGGGAGGTCACCGCTCCACAGCGGTCCGGTTGAGCCGCGGGAGGGCCGGGCCTACAATGGAAGTAGGAGGGAGCAGGTGCCGCCCGGCCCTCTTCCGGCTTCCTGGCAGACGGGCGGCCGGTGGCGGAAGGAGGCGAGGGCCATGTTTGAGGACATCCTGGTGCCGGTGGACGGGTCCGAGGAATCGCTGCAGGCTGCACGCATGGCGGCGGAGATGGCCGTTCGGTTCGGGAGCAGGCTGCACCTGCTGCACGTGGTGTCGGTGCCCTTCCAGGACGTGGCCGACCTGGCAGCGACCCCCCCGGACTTCCTCAACCGCCTGCTGGATGAATGGGAGCGGCTGGGACGGCAGGTCCTGGAACAGGCGGCAGCCCAGTGCCGGGCGCTGGGCATCGAGCCGCATACCTGCCTGGAATGGGGAACGCCGGCCCGCCTCATCACCGAATGGGCACAGCAGCACCAGGCGAAGCTCATCGTCATCGGCAGCCGCGGCCTGGGCCGCGTGGCCGGGATGCTGCTGGGCAGCGTGGCCGACCGCGTCCTGCACCTGGCTCCCTGCCCGGTGCTGGTCGCCCGGGGCCTGACATCGCCGGCGTCGTGACGGAGTGCCCCCTTCCCCCGGGCCCTCTCGTGCCGGTTGCCAGCAGGAGACGAAAGGAGGAGCGGCGATGAGAGAGTTCCCCCGGCCCCGCATCGTGCTCTCCAGGTGCCTGGAACTCGAGGCCTGTCGCTACGACGGGGGCATCATCAGGGACGATTTCGTGCGCCGGCTGCTGGCGCACGTGGAGGTCATTGCCGTCTGCCCGGAACTGGAACTGGGCCTGGGCGTCCCCCGGCCCCCGGCGCGGGTGGTGCGCGAAGGAGAAACCCTGCGCCTGCTCCAGCCCGATGCCGGGCGCGATCTCACCAGCTCCATGACGGACTTCGCCCACCACTTCCTGTCCTCCCTGCCCGCCGTGGACGGCTTCCTGCTCAAGAGCCGTTCCCCCTCCTGCGGGTGGCGCGACGTCAAGGTATACGGGAGCGGCAACAGCGCGCCGGCCCGGGCCCCCGGCTTCTTCGGCGGCGCCGTGCTGCAGCGCTTCCCCTCCCACCCGGTGGAGGACGAGGGGAGATTGCGGAGCTTTCGCATCCGCGAGCATTTCCTGACCAGCATCTTCACCCGCGCCGATTTCCGGTATGTGCTGGCCGATGGCAGCCCGCGGGCGCTGGTGGATTTCCACTCCCGCAACAAGTACCTGTTCATGGCCTACCACCAGACGCTGCTCAAGGCCATGGGGCGCCTGGTGGCGGGCCAGACCCGCCGCTCTTTCGCTGACACCGTCGACCAGTACCAGCCGTTGCTGCACCGCCTGCTGGAACGCCCCCCGCGGGTGGGTTCCTACATCAACGTCCTGATGCACCAGATGGGCTATTTCTCCCCCCACCTGTCAGGGGCGGAAAAGGAGTTCTTCCTGGACGCGCTGCAGCAGTACCGCCAGGGACGGGTGCCCCTGTCGGTGCCGCTGGCCCTCATCCGGGCCATGGTCTCGCGCTTCGACGAACCCTACCTGCGCACGCAGACGCTCTTCGAGCCATTCCCGCCCGACCTGGTCGACATTGCCGATTCCGGCAAGGGGCGCGAGCGTTGATACCGGGCAGAAGGGGCGCACGCAGCCCTTGCTCCTGGCCGGGCCGCAGCG
>JARYMO010000241.1 GCA_029907055.1 Syntrophomonadaceae bacterium
ATGGCACCACGGTGAGTGCTGGGCCAAACCGGACAAGGTATTCAACTTCGACGAAGGATGAGGAGATGGCAGTGCGGGTAGTGAAAGGGATCGAGAACTATCGCAAGGGACGTGGGCTCAGCCTGGCCCTGGGCAACTTTGACGGCGTACACCTTGGCCACCAGCGCCTGATCCGCGACACCATCCGCGACGCCCGCCAGCGGGATACGGAAGCGGCGGCGCTCATCTTCGACCCCCACCCCATGAAGGTGCTGCGACCCGACCGCGCCCCGCGCATGCTCATCTCCACCGCCCGCAAGCTGGAAATCTTCGAGGCGCTGGGACTGGAAGTGGTGGTGCAGACTCCCTTCACCCGCGACATCGCCCGCATGACCCCGGAGTACTTCGCGCGCGCCGTGCTCCACGAAACGCTGGGGGTGGCGGCGGTGTTCGTCGGTTTCAACTACACCTTCGGGCACAAGGGGGAGGGCGTACCGGCCACCATGCAGGCCCTCGGCCACCAGTTGGGGTTTGCGGTGCACGTGGTGCCGCCGGTGCGGGTGGGCAACGCGGTGGTGTCAAGCACCCTGGTGCGGCAGGCCATCGAGGCAGGGGACGTGACCACCGCCCACAGCCTGCTGGGCTACTGGCCCATGCTGGAGGGGCCGGTGGTGGAGGGCGAGCGGCGCGGTGCCAGCATCGGCTTCCCCACCGCCAACATGGGCGTTCCGGATGACCTGGTGGTGCCCGCCACCGGCGTGTACGCGGCCCGGGCGCTGGTGCGTGACACCTGGTGCGGCGCGGTGGTCAACGTGGGGCGCAAGCCCACGTTCCACGCTGATTTCCCGCTGGCCATCGAGGCGCACCTGTTCGATTTCCACCGCGTCATCTATGGCGAGACCATGCGCCTGTACTTCCTGCAGCGCCTGCGGGGCGAGAAGAAGTTCCGCGACGTGGGCGAGCTCACTGCCCAGATTGCCCGCGACGCCCAGGAAGCGCGCCGCGTCATCGAAGCCATCAGGTTCACCCCCTTCTAGCCGGGGGACAAGGGACAGAGCTCGTGCCCGGCCACGGGCAGGGCGGCGCGTAGACATTTGCATACCGCTGTGATAGAATGGGAACCGGCCTAGAGGTGCCAGGCCGGCCCAGGCCAGGCGCCGCATCCGGCGGCCGCTGCCTTGCTCAGGGCGGAAGGCCAGCGAGTCCGCAGACTGGGGTTAGCGAGCCTCCGACGCTTACTCTGGCTGACGGCGATTCGAACAGAGGAGGTGAGGAATTGGCACTGACGCAGGAACGCAAGCAGGAGTTGATCAAGGAATTCCAGCTGCACGAGACGGACACCGGCTCTCCCGAGATCCAGATCGCGATGCTGACCGACCGCATCAACTACCTCACGGAACATCTCAAGATGCATCCCAAGGACCACCATTCCCGGCGCGGTCTGCTCAAGATGGTGGGGCAACGCCGGTCGTTGCTCAACTACCTGATGAACAGCGATTTTGACCGCTACAAGGCCATCGTAACCCGGCTGGGACTCAGGCGGTAAAGAGCGGGCATACCCGCTCTTTACCTCTTTATGTTTCCGCAAAGGAGGGAACCGAGCATCGAACCGAAAACCTTTACCACCGAACTGGGCGGCAGGACCCTGAAGGTCGAGTTGAACAAGGTGGCCAGGCAGGCCAACGGGGCGGCGCTGCTGAGTTACGGGGACACCGTGTTGCTGGTCACCGCCACCATGTCCAAGCCCAGGGAAGGCATCGACTTCTTCCCGCTCACCTGCGACTACGAGGAGCGCATGTACGCCGCGGGCAAGATCCCCGGCGGTTTCATCAAGCGGGAGGGCAGGCCCACGGAGGCGGCCACCCTGGCAGCCCGCATGATGGACCGCCCCATCCGTCCGTTGTTCCCCAAGGGGTTCCGCAACGATACCCACGTGGTGGCCACCACGCTGTCGGTGGACACCGACAATCCCCCCAACACGCTGGCCATTACCGGCGCCTCCATCGCCCTGGGGGTTTCCGACATCCCCTTCAACGGTCCGCTGGCCGGGGTGGTGGTGGGCCTGGTGAACGGTGAGTTCATCATCAACCCCACCGTCGCGCAGTCCAGGGAGAGTCTCATGCACCTGGTGGTGGCCGGGACCCGGGATGCCATCCTGATGGTGGAGGCACGGGCCAAGGAAGTGCCCGAATCGCAGATGCTGGACGCCATCCTGTTCGGGCACGAGGAGATCAAGCGCCTGGTGGAGTGGCAGGAAGCCATCATCGCCGAGGTGGGCAAGCCCAAGCTGGTGGTGGAACAGGAGAAGCTGGACCCTGCCATCGAGGCGGAGGTGCGCGAGTACTGCACGGGCCGCCTGGAAGCAGCCGTGCGGGGTGGGGACAAGCTGGCGCGGGAAGCGGCTACCGAGGCGGTGGAGAACGAGACCAAGGACGTGTTCAGCCGGCTGTACCCGGACCAGGCCAAGGAAATCGCGGCCCTGGTCAGCAAGATCACCAAGGAGATCGTGCGCCGCATGATCCTTCGTGACCGCATGCGCGTGGACGGCCGCGCGCTGGACGAGATCCGCCCGGTGAGCTGCGAAGTGGGCCTGCTGCCCCGTGCTCACGGCTCCGGGCTCTTCACCCGCGGGCAGACGCAGATCCTCTCCGTGACCACCCTGGGGGCCATGAGCGAGAACCAGCACCTGGACGGGCTGGGGGTGGAGACCTACAAGCGCTTCATCCACCACTACAACTTCCCGCCCTACAGCACCGGGGAAACTCGTCCCATGCGCGGGCCGGGCCGGCGCGAGATCGGGCACGGGGCCCTGGCGGAGAAGGCGCTGGAAGCGGTCATACCCTCCGAGGAGGAATTCCCCTACACCATACGCATCGTGT
>JARYMO010000242.1 GCA_029907055.1 Syntrophomonadaceae bacterium
CCCGTGACATTTTCTCAGACCGATTAGGGTGACATTATCTCAGATCGTTGACAGGCGTTTTCATCCCCCGCCGGGCGCCGCTCACTGCACCCGCAGGCGGACGAATTTCCGCCTGCCCACCTGCACCACCATCCCGTCGCGCAGCGACAGGGCGGCCTCGCTGTCGTCCACCCGCTCACCGTCCACGCGCACCGCTCCCTGCGCTACCAGGCGGCGGCCTTCACTGGTGGAGGAACAGAGCCCCGCTTCCACCAGCAGGCGCGGCAGCCACTCCTCTCCCGCCGCCACCCGGTACTCCGGGATGTCCTCGGGCAGGGTGCGCTGCGAAAAGACCAGCTTGAAGCGTTCCTCGGCACGTTCCGCGGCCTCAGGGCCATGGTAGAGCGTCACCAGTTCCCGTGCCAGCCGCATCTTCGCATCGCGGGGGTTGATGCGTCCCTCGGCCATCCCCGTGGCCAGGGCGGAGATTTCCTCCATCGGCACCCGGGTAGCCAGTTCCAGGTAGCGGGTGATGAGATGATCGGCGATGGACATGGTCTTGCCGTACATCTCGAAGGGGTCCTCGTTCACGCCGATGTAGTTGCCCAGGCTCTTGCTCATCTTCTGGACGCCATCGGTGCCCTCCAGGATGGGCATCATCATCGCCACCTGCGGCTCCTGCCCGTACTCGCGCTGCAGGCTGCGCCCCACCAGCAGGTTGAACTTCTGGTCAGTCCCCCCCAGCTCCACGTCGGCGCGCAGTTCGACCGAGTCATAGCCCTGCATCAGCGGGTAAAAGAACTCGTGCACGCTGATGGGAATGCCCTCGCGCAGGCGCTTGGCGAAATCCTCGCGTTCCATCATCCGCGCCACCGTGAAGGTGGCGGCCAGCTTGATGACGTCAGCGAACCGCAGCGGCGCCAGCCACTCGCTGTTGAAGTAGATGTGGGTCTTGCTGCGGTCCAGCACCTTGAAGACCTGGGCCTCGTATGTGCGGGCATTGGCCATCACTTCGGCCTCCGACAACTGCTTGCGGGTCTCAGACTTGCCGCTGGGGTCCCCTATGCGCCCGGTGAAATCGCCGATGATGAGGTGCACTTCGTGCCCCAGGTCCTGGAACTGGCGCAGCTTGTTGAGGACCACGGTGTGGCCCAGGTGGATATCGGGAGCAGTGGGGTCCAAGCCCAGCTTGACCCGCAGCGGACGCCCCGAACGCAGCGACGCCTCGATCTTCTTCAGCAGCTCTTCTTCCGGAACGATTTCCGCCGTGCCCCGGCGCAGGACCGCCAGCTGTTCCTGTGCCTGGCGGGAAATTGCCTCCACAACACTTCCCCCTTACCTGTGCATCTGACTTTAGAAATGATACCACAGCGCCCGGAGGGCGCGCAAACTCCAGCCCCGCGGGCCATTTTCCCCTGGAGGCCGCCGGGGATATGGCTATAATAGTCTTAGTATGCGAACGGGGCATGCCGCCGGGCCTATCCCGGCCCACTGCGGCCGCGTTCACGGGAGGTTTCGGTCATGCACGCTCATCCCTCACGGCCCTCGAAGCGGCGCCGCCGCAGCTCGCGGCTTCGCCGGGGCCTCTTGACCGTCCTGGCGGTAGCCGTCGCCCTGGTCCTGCTGGGGGCTGCCGCCTTCGTCATCCAGGCCGCCCGCACGCTGCCGCAGTTTGATCCCAACCAGCTGGGCGGTGCCCAGACTTCGATCGTTTTCGACGACCGGGACCAGGCGGTGGCACGCCTGCACGCCACCGAAAACCGCATCCAGGTGCCGCTGCAGAGAATCCCGGCCAGCCTGGTCAACGCCTTCCTGGCCATCGAGGACCAGGACTTCTACCGGCACCACGGCATCAACCTGCGCCGCATCGCGGGTGCGGTCATCGTCAACCTGACCCGCCAGGAACGGGCCCAGGGGGCCAGCACCCTGACCCAGCAGCTGGCCCGGCTCTCCTTCCTGTACCCGGAAAAGACCTACGAGCGCAAGGTGAAGGAAATCCTGCTGGCCTTCAAGCTGGAGATGACCTATTCCAAGGACGAGATTCTCCAGTTCTACCTCAACAAGGTGTACTTCGGGGAAGGCGCCTACGGGGTGCAGGCGGCGGCGCAGACCTTCTTCGGCAAGGACGTGGAGGACCTGAGCCTGGCCGAGTCAGCCATGCTGGCGGGCATGGTACAGAGTCCGGCCCGCCTCTCACCCTTCAAGAACCTGGAGGCAGCGCGGGCCCGCCAGCAGGTGGTGCTCAAGAACATGGCGCGATGCGGCTTCATCACCGAGGAGGAGGCGGCGGCGGCCGCCGCCCAGGTCCTGCAGCTCAACCGCGGGAGCGGTGAATCGGCGCCCTACGGGTACTTCGTGGACACCGTGATCGAAGAGGCCGACCGGGTGCTGCGGGCCCAGGGCGTGTTTGACAACCCGCAGGAGGCCCTGTACCACCAGGGGTTGCACATCTACACCACCATGGACAGCAGCCTGCAGCGGTACGCGGAGCAGCTGTACGCCAGCGGCCAGTACCTGCCCGCGCGCACCAGCCCCACCGGGCAGGTGCTGCAGTCGGCCATGGTGCTGCTCGACCACCATGACGGCGCCGTCAAGGCGCTGGTGGGGGGGAGGAAGTACGAGCTGAAACGCGGGTTCAACCGGGCGGTGGACGCCTATCGCCAGCCCGGCTCCGCCTTCAAGCCGCTGGTGGTGTACGGGCCGGCCCTGGAGAAGGGCATCATGCCCACCCTGGTGCTGGACGACGCCCCGGTCAGCTTCCCCAACGGGGACGGCACCATTTGGTCCCCCAAGAACAGCGACGGCCGCTTCCGCGGCCCCATCCCCATGCGCACCGCCGTGCAGTACTCGGTGAATATCTTCGCCGTCAAGCTGG
>JARYMO010000243.1 GCA_029907055.1 Syntrophomonadaceae bacterium
ACGCTCGGCATTGGCCTGGAACTGACCGAACAGGCTGACGCCGATCGGCTGGCGTCCGCGGTGGAGGAATCCCCTCACGTCTCTGCCGGTCTCCGCGTGCGACATGGTGGTGTCCACCTCCTCGATGCGATACCCCTTGCGCAGCGCGCGGATGGACATCCCCACCTCGATGCCAAACCCGGAGTGGAACGGCAGCAGGTCGAGCAACACCTCCCGCCGCATGGCCCGCTGCCCGCTCAGGGGTTCGCGGGCGTCGAGGCCCTCGCGTCGCAACGCCCAGCGGGCCAGGCGCTTCACCATTCCGAACCCCGCCTTGCGCCGCACCGGCGGGAACACTGCCACCGCGATATCAGCTCTCCCCGCCGCGAGCGGTCCCAGCAGCAGCGCGCCCTGGCCTGCCGATGCGCCCAGATCGGCATCCAGCAGCACCACCACGTCGCCCCTCACCTCGCGCGCTCCCCGGTTCAGCGCCTCCCCCTTGCCCAGGTTGCGCGGCAGTCGCACGACCCGGGCTCCCTCGTTCTCGGCCACCCGGGCGGTGCCGTCCTGCGACCCGTCGTCCACCACCACCACCTCGTCGGCAAAGCCGGCTTCGCGCACGGCGCGCAGGGTGGCCCCCAGCCGGGCCTCCTCGTTGTAGGCGGGGATGAGCACGGAGGCCGCCACCTCAGGCCGCCCCCACGAGCCCGGCCGGCAGTTCGGGCATGAACTTCTTGGCCGTCTCCTTGATGCCGAACGACCCCGACTGACCCTGCATGGCCAGCACCAGGGCCAGCTGGCCCGGGCTCAGGTCCACGTCATCCACGGTGGTGATGCCGAGCTTCTGGTAGCCTGCCATGTAGGATATCGCCACCCGCGAAGACTCCACCCCGTACACGCGCTTCTTGGCTCCCAGCAGTGCCTGCACCAGGGGAGCGTCCAGGCTGGCGGAGAAGTCAGCCCCCGCATCCGCCGCCCCTCCCAGCACCAGCACCCCCTGCACCGGCAGGCGGAAGTCGCCGTTGAACTCCACCAGGCCGGAATCCTCCAGGAACTGGCGGTCGGCCTCCGCTTCCGCACCGGTGATGACCCGCGCCATGGCCACTGCCATCATCCCCCGCAGCTGCTCGACCGTGGCCTGCTCGCCGGTGCCAAAGTACTCCTTCGCCCCCGCCGCCAAGGTGGCATCTTCCAGACCCATGCCCGGCAGCACCACGGTAGTGGTGTTCACCTTCACCCCGGCCAGGGTCAGCGTGTTCAGCAGCCCGGGCGGCAGCTGCTGCCCACCGGTCACCACCACCGCCAACTGGTAGCCGGCCAGGCTGCCGCGCACCAGGGGAGGCAGCACCGCCTGGCCGAAGTTCTCATAGTGGCCCACCAGGGTGGCCAGATCGCGCGCCCGCACACTCAGTTCTTCCTCCTCCTGGCGCATCTTGTCGAACTGGGTTTCCAGCTGCGCGATCATCTTGCGCTGTTGTTCCACCAGCACATCGCTGCCCACAATGGTGCTGCCGATCAGCACCCCCAAGCCCAGGGCCAGGAATAGCGCCACCAGCGTGGCCACGTGATAGCGGATGTCCATCATGCCCATCACTCCATTTCAGGGCCGACCACGGGGGTCACCACCCAAGCAGCAGCTTGAGCTGCAGCGCCAGGAGCTGGAAGAACGGCCGCGTCGAGGGCGACACCCACAGGATGATCAGGATTGGCACCAGGGCCGCGACCAGCAGCTGCGCCACGTGCTTGGCGCGCAGGCTCTGGCGGTAGAGCTGGCTGACCCCCTTGGCATCGACCAGTATCGATCCCACCCGCAAGCGCACCAGGAAGGTGCTGGCCATCCCGCGGCGTCCTTTCTCTAGGAAATCGATCATGCTGGAATGAGTGCCCACAGCTACCAGCAAGCTGGCCCCTTTTTCGAATGCCAGCATCATGGCCAGGTCCTCGCTGGTGCCAGTCATCGGAACCACCTTGGCCTCCAGCCCCATCTCACGTACCCGCTGCAGGCCGGGGGCACGCCCGTCGGGGTAGGCGTGCACCACGATCTCCGCGCCGCAACGCAGCGCCTGGTCCGACACGCTGTCCATGTCACCAACGATGATGTCCGGTCTGAAGCCCTCCTCCAGCAGCGCGTCCGCCCCACCATCGACACCGATGCGCACCGGTTTCTCGTCCTGGATGTAGGAGGCAATGGCCCTCAGGTCTTCGCGGTAGTTCTTCCCCCTGACCACCACCAGGGCCGGGCGGTCCTTGATGCGGGTTGCCAGCGGCGGCAGCTCCACGTCGCCCAGCAGGATGCCCTTTTCTCTGCGCGCGTACTCCAGGGTGTTCTCCACGAAGCGGTCCAGTTCACCCTTGAAGTTGTGCCGTGCCTCCTCCAGCTTGGCCTCCACGTCCTCGATGGTCAGCACGTGGCCCGTGGCCACCAGCTGCCCCTCGCGGAACACCTGGCCGTCACGCAGCTCGACGATCATGCCCTCGCGGATGCGCTCGAAGGGCTCCGTACCGGCCCGGTCGATGACCGGAATGCCGGCCTTCAGGATGCTCAGCACCCCGCGTGTGGGGTACCTTCCAGTAATGGAGGCGTCAGCGTTCACCACCGCCTGGGGCCTGGCCTCGATGATCCCCATGGCGGCCACCTCGTCGATATCGTCATGATTGATAAACGCGATGTCGTTCCTGCGCAGGCGCTTGACCAGGTTCTTGGTGCGCAGGTCCAGGCGGGCCTTCCCCTTCAGATGCACGGTTCCACCTTTCACGTCCGCCCCCGGGCCCCCGCCGGGTCACGGTCAGCGCGCGCCCCCGCCTCCCCCGGTGCGGAAGGAAGGAACGCCCCGCCAC
>JARYMO010000244.1 GCA_029907055.1 Syntrophomonadaceae bacterium
GCCCATTCCTCCTGCGCCTGCCACGGCCGCTCAGCATCCGCCGCCGCCATGTATGCCTCCCGCCTGCGGCGCACCCGCTCCAGGCAATCCGCAGCCCGGAAGAGGAAGGCGGCGGTGAGAGCCTCCAGGATATCCTCCCGGTTCCATTGCGGGCGGAAACAGAAGGCCAGCAGCAGGTCTTCCACCGCCTGGCGCCAGGCTTGGGGGCCAAAATCTGGCTCCGCGGGACGGGCAGCGGCCCGCTGCAGTGCCGCCAGCACGTCAGCCTGCAGCGTGGCCTCCAGCAGCGGGCGGTAGGCATGCAGCCGGCGCACGCCGTGGGCCATCATCTCGGGGACGCGGACGGCGGCGAAGCCCCACCCCGCAGACGCGGGCGCCCGCGATGTCCAGCGCACCGGGACTTCCACCCGGTGGGGGTCCTCCCACCACGAACCATCATCGCGACGGATGCACTCAAAGAGCGCGGCCGCCACCTGCCGCATCACGAAGGCAACCTTCTCCAGGGAGCCAACCTCGGACGGCACGGCTACCTCCACCTCTCCCACCCGGCGTCGCCACCGCAGGCAACGGGTAAGCAGCCAGGCATCGATACCGAAGCCGTCGATTTCTTCTCCCCAGGCCTCCGCCTCCGTCGCCAGCCTCCCCACCAGGCTGCGCTGAACGGCGAACATCATGCTGCGGCCATCGTTCAGCCGACAGCCATAGAGGCTTTCCAGGAGCGGGTGCAGCAGCAGGCCGCCCACCAGCTCCACGCGGCCGCTCCGCGTCCGGTCGGCCAGCGCCAGGTCGCAGCCCTCCTCCACCGCCTGCGCCAGGCGCAGGGGAAAAGGCTCCTCCCCCTCCACGTCGGAGGCAGCGATATCCGCCGGCAGCACCACCAGGTCCGCATTGAGCCGGCGGGCCAGGCTGAGCAGCACCCGCACGCTGCTGCCGCGCCCACCGGCGTCGCCAGGGAGCAATAGCTGCTGCCGGCGACAGTCCCCCGGCAGTTCACGCAGTGCGTGGAGGCACGCAGCACCTGCAGGGTCCCCTACGGCCACCAGCACCGTGTCTTCCTTGCGTCCCGCCCCACACAGCCGTGCGTCCAGCCAGCGGACCAGGGGCGGCAGGGTATCGGCCTCGTTGTAGAAAGGGAGTCCCACCACCAGCCGCACCGGTCCCTGCTCGCGCAGGCGGGCGACCGTCTGTTGCACCACCGAACGGATCAGTTCGGGATGCGGTTCCCGAGCTGTCTTCACGCCGTCACCTCCCGTCTGCGTTCGCGCCCGCGGGCCCACTCACCGCTTTCTCACTCCATTATACCGCCCTGGGGATGGTCACCACGCCGGGTGCCGCTGGGCGTGGGGCTGCCGCGACGACAAAAAGACCGCCCCGTGGCGGTCTCCATCGAAAGTCTTCACCGGCCTCAACAGCCGTAGTCGCACGCGAGCGTGCGTGCCAACCCGGAAATCACGGTCGTCGGGCGCTGCCATTCCCCGCCGACCGCGCTCCGGGGGCCATGGTTCCCGGGGCTCAGCCCCCCTTGACCCGCAGCGCTCGTTGGTAGACCTCCTGGATGCCGGGCAGGCTCCCCTCCAGGTCCAGCGCCACGGCCTGCTGCAGGCTCCGCTGCCCCATGTGGCCACGCAGCTCGTCATCAGCCAGGATACGCCCCACCCTCAGTGCCAGTTCCTCGCTGCTGGCCCGCTGGTACAGGAAGCCGTTCTCCCCATCGGTAACCAGCCCCTCGCTCTCCCCCTCGGGCGCCACCACCGGCAGCCCTGCCGCCAGCGCCTCGACCAGCGTATGGCGGTGCCTCCCGTTGGCGGACAGCATGACCAGGCAGTCGGCCACTTGAAAGAGCAGGGGCCGCTCATGGCGGTCGCCTGCCGGGTGCGGCACCGTCAGGTGTGTCCCCACGCCTTCCTGTTCCGCCAGCCTCAGCACGTGAGACACCTGTGCCGGGTCCTCTGCCCCCACCAGAACGAAGTGCGCCGGGACCTGCTGCAACACGTCGAGCATTGCCCGCACCAGTTCCCGCTGGTGCGCTTCGCTTTCGCACCCCGTGCAGACCACCACCGGTTCGGCCGGCAACCGCAGCCGGGACCGGATCAGCGCCGGGGGGCGATAGGAGTAGAAGCGGCGCAGGTCAGGTTCTGGGCCTACCACGGTGACCGGCGTTCTCACCCCGGCCGCCTGCAGTTCTCCCTGTACCTGGGCACTGGCACAGATGATCTCCTGGGCCTGGTTGTACAGGCGGACCATGCGTTTCCTGGCGCTGGCCAGCACCAGGGGACGCAGTGGCTTCAGGTACCAGGAATCCACCGGCACCCCCTCGGCATCAAAGTAGTGGCTGAAGACCACCGGCACCTGCTGGGTACGGGCCACCCGGAGCAGGGCGGCCGTGATGGGCGATATGCCATGCAGGTGCACCAGGTCTGGCCGCCAGGCTTTCATGACCGCCCGCGCCTCGCGCAGGGGGCGGACGGTCACCCGGAAGTCCTTGCGCCAGGGGTTCTGCACGGAGGTGATGCGCCACACCGAGAAGCCGGTGGGGAACCGCTCGGCGAAGGTCCGCTTCTCCTCGGAAGGCGCCATGACCGCCACCTGGTGTCCCTCTCCGGTCAGGAAGGAAGCCAGGTTCAACGTGGTCAGGGCCACTCCGCAGATGCTGGGGTAGAAGCACTCCGTTCCGATCACGATGCGCACCGTTCGCTCCTCCTTGTTACACACCACGCTCACTCTCTCCGCGCGCCGTCAGGCGGGAAAGCGCCGTACCGCCGCAGGATCCCCTGCCCGCCTGCTTCACCCCGAATTTG
>JARYMO010000245.1 GCA_029907055.1 Syntrophomonadaceae bacterium
GTGCCTCCAGCGTGGAGTCCGCCCGGGTAACCACGCACTTGTCCCCCCGCGGCCGGTACCCCAGGTTGAACATCGCCGCCTGCAGCGGGTCCGGGACCAGTTCTCTCACCCGGCGGTGATCCGCTTGGTACAGCCGCACCCGCTGCGCCAGCCCTTCGCGCTCCAGCCGGGCACGGGTGATGGCCACCGCCTCCGGCTGGACGTCGATGGCGTGCACCACCCCCCCGGGCCCCACCAGGCGGGCCAGGAATACCGTGTCGTGGCCGTTGCCGCAGGTGGCGTCCAGCACCGTAGCCCCGGGGCGCACCGTCTCCTGCACCACGCGATGCGCCGCCCGCACCGCGTTGGGGGCCAGCAGCCGCGTGCTCACCGTGTCACCTGCGCGCCGGCCGGTTCTTGCGGCCCAGCTGGCGAAAGAACCGACCTTCGTCGAACTTGACCATGCGGGTGCGCACCGGTGACCCGGTGACCGTCACGCGGTCACCGGCGGCCAGGGCAATCTCTTCCTGCCCATCAAGGGCCAGCATCACGGGACGCACCCCCACCGGGACCAGCTCCACCGTGCGGTGCCCGCCCACCACCAGCGGCCTCATGGCACCGGTGTAGGAACAGATGGGGGTCAGCACCATTACGTCCAGCTCCGGTTGCACGATGGGCCCACCCGCGGACATCGAATAGCCGGTGGAGCCGGTGGGACTGGCGCACACCACCCCGTCGCCGCGGTAGGAGCCATAGCGGTGTCCGTCTACGCTGGCCCGGATCTCCACCACCTGCGTGCGCGGTGACTTCAGCACCGCGTCGTTGAGGACCAGGTGCCGCTGCACCGGCTTCTCCTCCGGGTGCACCGAAACCTCAAGCATCATGCGTTCCTCCAGGACGAAATCACGCCGGGCCAGGCGGGGAAGCCCTTCCTCCAGTTCCGCCGGCTCGAGGACGGACAGGAATCCCACCTGCCCCAGGTTGACCCCCAGCAGGGGGATGCCCTGGGGCGCGAAACGCCGCGCGGCGCGCAACACCGTTCCGTCTCCGCCCAGCACGATGACCACGTCGGCCAGCGCCGGCACGTGGGTAGGGGTGCGATCGCTGTCCTGCCACACCTCGATGCCCCACGCGGACAGGCGGTGCTCGACCTCATCCGCCAGTTGCCGGGCCCGCTCGCGACTGGCGTTCAGAATCAGCCCTATTCGCATGCCATCCCCCCCAGTTCCGCCGCCGCCTCGTCCACCACCCGTCCGATGTCGGGAGCCGGTCTCGCCTCCGGGAGGTCCAGCCCCAGGTGCAGCAGGTACTCGATATTCCCCTCCGGTCCCTTGATGGGGGAGTGGGTGAGGCCCAGGACCACGAACCCTGCCGCACGCGCGGCCTGCATCACCCGCTCCAGCACCTCGCGGTGCACGGCGGCATCCCTGACCACCCCCCGCTTCCCCACCCGGTTGCGACCGGCCTCGAACTGGGGCTTGACCAGTGCCACCACTTCTCCCCCCGGCACCAGCAACGCAGCCACGACCGGCAGGACCTTTTCCAGCGAGATGAAGGACACGTCGATGGTGACCAGGTCCACCCTGCGGCCCAGGTCCTCCGGCCTGACGTAGCGGATGTTGGTGCGCTCCCGCACCTCCACCCGCGGGTCGCTGCGCAACTTCCAGTCCAGTTGCCCGTAGCCCACGTCCAGCGCAATCACCCGCGCTGCTCCGTGCTGCAACGCGCAGTCGGTGAACCCGCCGGTCGAGGCCCCGACGTCGAGCACCGTCTTGCCCGCGAAGTCCACCCCGAAGGCGCGTACCGCCCGCTCCAGCTTCAGCCCTCCCCGGCTCACGAACGGGCGGTCGGCGCCGGTGACGGTCAGGCGGCTGTCAGGACTGACGCGGCTGCCTGGCTTGTCGACCCGCATCCCGTCCACTTGCACCAGGCCGGCCATAATCATCGCCCGCGCCCGTTCGCGGCTGGGAGCCAGCCCACGCTCGTGGAGCAGGACATCGAGCCTAGTTTTCTCCACGCCGGACCACCCGCAGTACGCCGCGTTCCAGGTGTGGCCACCTCTGCAGCACGCGCACCGCCAGCGAGCGGCCGTCCAGACCCAGCGCCTGCTGCAGCTGGGGGACGCTCCCGTGTTCCACGAAGCGGTCGGGGATGCCGACCACCTCGACTTCCGCCTGCAGGTGCTGCTCCGCGAGCGCCTCCAGCACCGCGGCGCCGAACCCGCCCTGGACCACGTTGTCCTCCACGGTCACCAGGCGAGGGCAACCGCGCACCAGGCGCGCCAGCAGCTCTCCGTCCAGCGGCTTGACAAACCTGCCGTCCGCCAGCGCGGCGGCCACCCCCACAGCCTCCAGGTGTTCCGCCGCTTCGCGGGCCAACTGGACCCCCCTGCCCACTGCCAGCAGCACCACGTCCCTTCCCTCCTGCAGCACCCGCCCGCTGCCCAGCGGCACCGGGCGCCGCTCAGGCTGGACGACAGCGCCGGCTCCGGCCCCGCGCGGGTAACGGATGGCCACCGGCCGCCCGTAGCCCAGGCTGGCATGCAACATGTCCACGAACTCGTTCTCGTCAGCGGGGGCCATCACCACTATCCCCGGGATGTGCCGCAGGTAGGAGAGATCGAACACCCCGTGGTGGGTGGGCCCGTCTTCGCCTACCAGGCCTGCGCGGTCCAGCGCGAACACCACCGGCAGCCCCTGCAGGCAGACATCGTGCACGATCTGGTCGTAGGCCCGCTGCAGGAAGGTGGAGTAGATTGCCACCACTGGCCGCAACCCGGCCGCAGCCAGGCCCGCGGCGTAGCAGACGGCGT
>JARYMO010000004.1 GCA_029907055.1 Syntrophomonadaceae bacterium
CCCAGCACCACCACCGAACGCGCTCCCGCCAGCAGGGTTTCCGGCCGCAGCTCCGGCGGCCAGGGCGCGAAGCGTTCCGCCGGCGCCACCCCCGCCACGTCCACCCCCTGCCGCGGTCCACAGGCAGCCATCAGCAGCTCCCGGAGCTCCGCGCCCGCCCTGGAACAAGGGGACGCTCTTCCCGTTTCACCCATCGCCCTCGTCCCCCCTCACCGGCCCACACGTCTCCGGCATCCCGACCTCACCCGCTTCCGCCTCGGCCCCCGTGCCAGCACGGCCCGCCCCCGTCTGCCTGGGCCCCTCCGCCACGCTCTCCGAGCTCCCGTCGGCCCGACCGGCGGGGCCGGGCCCCTCTTCGCACGCGGCTGCGCCAGCGGGCTGTTGGCCGCGCGCCGCTGCCTGCAGCCGCTGGATCTTCTCCCGCATGCGGTCGTAGTGAGTGCCCCTCCAGTAGACGCCACCGCAGGCCGGGCACCTGGTGTACTCGGTGTAGAACTCGCGCACCTGCTGCGGCAGGCGCTCCCACACCTCCTCGCGCGCCACCGGCTCCAGCACCCCGTTGCAGCGCATGCAGCGGGTGAAGGGCCGCAGCCGGTCAAACAGGTGGAAGCGGGAGATGACCTCGAACAGCTGGCGCTCCGGGTCGTCCTCGCGCACGCAGTAGCCGTGCGCCACCTGGCTGCGCTTGAGCAGGACCCGGTCCCGCGTCAGCACGATGCGGGCCTCGGCGGCGGCGGTGGCCGCGATCTCCTCGTCACCGGCGTCCTTGCGGTACCGGGCATCGAGCCCCACCATGCGCAGGTAGCCCGCCAGCTTGCTCAGGTGGTTGTCCAGCACGAAGCGCGGTTCTTCGGGCGGCGCGGGGCGCACCGCGGACAGGTCACCCACCTCCAGGCTGCGGAAGGGCGGGTAGACCGACACCCGCTCCCCCCCGCGCAGGCGGTGGCCGAACCCCACCGACTGCCCGTCCACCAGCAGCAGGTCCACTTCCGGGTGCGGCACCCCCAGCGACTCGATGACATCCTTGGCCGCCGGCCGTCCCCGGAAGCAGTGCCGGAAGGCCACCTGCCGCCGCTCCAGGGGCAGGAAGTCGTTCAGCTCGCCGTAGAACCTGATGGTGATGCAGTTCATGCCTTGATCATACCCCCGCGGTGGGCGGTCCGCCACCCGCCCCCGGGCACTCCGTTTCCAGGGGGGGCTAACGGACGGCGGCCAGGAGGGGATCCGGCCCCATGCCTGCCCGCCCCGGGGCTATCCAGAACCCGCCCCCTGCGCCATCCAGGACCCGCCCCCGGGGCGGTGCCTTCCCCTGTACGCTTGCACCCCGGCCGCTGCTGCGCGATGATGGAAGAAAGGGGGTGCGGGGAGGCTTCCTGCACTCCCGGGACGGGCGACGAGAACAGAGAGAAAGGGAAGGAGGAGGATGTCGTGGACTGTATCCAGGCCATCATGACCCGCCGCAGCATCCGCAAGTTCACCGACGAGAAGGTCGACCGCCAGGCCCTGCAGACCATCCTGGAGGCCGGCCGCATGGCCCCCACCGCCGGCAACCTGCAGCCCTGCTACTTCGTGGTGGTGGAGGACCCGGCCCTGCGCATGGCCCTCAAGGAAGCGGCGCTGGACCAGGAGCAGGTGGTGCAGGCCCCCACGGTCATCGTGGTCTGCGCGGACCCGGAACGTTCGTCCTACTATGGCGACGTGGGCCGCAACTACCTGTGCCTGCTGGACTGCGCCAACACCGTGGAGAACATGCTGCTGGCCGCCCACGCCCTGGGATACGGCACCTGCTGGATGGGCGGCTTCAAGGAGAAGAAGGTCAAGCAGCTGCTGGGCCTGCCCGAGGGGTTCCGGGTGGTGGCCCTGGTGCCGGTAGGGCGTCCGGCCGAGACCCCGGAGGTGCCCCCGCGCCGGCCGCTGGAGGAGATGGTGCGATGGGAGAAATGGTCGTAGCGGCCTGACAGGAGGGCACGCCACACGTGCCAGGAGGAGTCCCATGAGCACTGAGACCCCCGCCTACACCGTCGAGCGCCGGGACGGCAACTTCGAAATCCGCCGCTACCCGCACTACATCCTGGCCCAGGTCGACGTACCGGGCGACTACCGCGATGCCATCGGGGCCGGCTTTCGCATCCTGGCCCACTACATCTTCGGCGGCAACCGGCGGCGCAGCAGCATCCCCATGACCGCGCCGGTATCCGAGGAACTGGTCTCCGGCCCGGAGCGCATCGCCATGATCGCCCCCGTGCTGGAGGAAACGCTGGGGCTCCCCCAGCACATCCACATGACCACCCCGGTGACACGCGAGGTGGTGGCCGGGACGGATGCCTCCGGCGGCCGCTCCGCCGAGGTGCACCGCATCTCGTTCACCATGCCCGCCGCCTACACCCTGGACACCCTGCCCGAGCCTGACGACCCCCGCATCAGGTTCCGCGAGGTGCGCGACCAGCGCGTGGCCGTGCTGCGCTTCAGCGGGCGGGCCACCGAGCAGCTGGAACAGCAGAAGATCCGGGAGCTGCAGGCGTGGCTGGGGGCCAACCGGCTGCAGCCGCGCTCCAACTTCGTGCTGGCCCAGTACAACCACCCGGCGGTGCCCGGATTTGCCCGGCGCAACGAGATCATGGTGGAAATCGGGTGAGCCGTCGGCGGAGCGGGCACACGCCCCGCTTCCGCTGCCTTCGCGGCGGCAGGATGAAACGAAAAGAGCGTCCCCTTGTTTCAGGGGATCAAGGACGGAGGGCAGGCTTCGTGACTCTCGGGGAGAGTCGGCCTACCCTCTGTCGGTGGTCAGGGTGTACTGCAATTCAGTACGGCCCCCTTCCTGGAGTTTCCCTGGATTTCGGTCCGGCCGGTACGGTTTTGGGCCGTTCCTACTTGTCCGACGGCGTTCCCCGCGGGTGTCCGCCGGGGGTTCGTCGCCCGCCCAGGCCGGGGAGTCATGCCACTCCAAGGCCTGTCCGGCTCCTCTTCCCCACCGGCGGTCCTGTTGGACCTGCCGGCCTTCGGGCCTGGTCCCCCGCTGACCGTTGCCTCTCCTCCCCTGCCGGCGGATGCTCCGGTGCCGCCTGGTGAGCTCTGGCGGGAACCTCACCGTGCAGTCCTGCAATCCCTCCGGCCTCGGGGTGAGAGCCGCGGCATCACGGGGCCTTTTGCCCTCTGCGCGTCACCCTGCGCTTCCTGCCTTCCCCCACCGCCGCGGTGGCCCTGGTCTCCCCGTTCCTTCGCCGCCTGACGACTGGTTCCCCATCCCTCACGAGCTCCCAGGGGGTTCCCTGTCCCACTCATGGTTTCCGGGCTACCTGGCAACTCCCCTGGGCCTGAGGGGTCGATCCACCACAGCACCTGCGGGACATTGCCTTTGACTCTCTTGGCGAGGGTCCGGGTTCCCCTTGGCCTGCCGCCCTGCGTTGGCGGTCGGACTCTCCAGGGGGTTCATCAGTGCGTTGCTCATGCGACGCTTTACTGATGTAACTCAAGTATACGAAGGGCTGCTCCCCTTTGTCAATACCCCCGTAACAAAAAATCAACCTGGCGAGGGCCGGGAGGCGAAAGGAGACGAGCGCACCCTTTTCCAGGGTGAAACGAAAAGAGCGTCCCCTTGTTCCAGGACGTGACCGAGGGTAGGACTTACGGCTCTCGGGGAGAGCCCGCCTACCCCCGGTCCCTGGTCAGGGTGTACTGCAACCCAGTACGACCCCCTTCCTGGAGTTTCCCTGAATTTCGGTCCGGTCGGCGCGTCCGCCGTCCTTTCCTACTTGTCCGACCGCCTTCCCCTTCGGGTGTCGCGGCTTCGGGCTTCTTCGCTCGCCCAGGTGGTCGGGCCTGGCGGCCTGCTGCCTGTTCGAGTTCCTCCGCCCTCTGGCGGTCCGCTCTCGCGCGTCCCGCCTTCCGGCCCGGCGCCCCCGCCTTCTCGGCTGCGCTCCCGGTGGTCCTTCGGGTCTGCCGGCCATCGGGCCTCCGGCCCTCGCGGGCTTTCGTACCCTCCGGTCCGTTCCTCGTTGGATTCCCGGGCTGCCTCGCCTCGAAACTCCGGCAAGCGCCTGCGCTTTCTGCCCCGGCCCCCTCCGCTTCCGGCCTGCCGCCACTGTCCGCGCTTCCCTCTGGTTCCGCTTCCCTCCCGCCGCCTGACAACCGGTTTCCCATCCCCTCACGAGCTTCCAGGGGTCTCCTGTCCGTCTCATGGTCTCCGGGTTACCTGGCAATCCCCTGGCGCTTGAGGGGTCTCGCGCCCCTTGGGCCTTCCTGGACACTGCCTCGGGTTTCCCTTGGCGGGAGTTCCGTTTCCCCGCGAGTTCCACGCCGTGGCGTGCGGACTCTTCAGGGGGTCCATCAGCGCGTTGCTCGTGCGACGCTTTACTGATGTAACTTAAGTATACGAGGCCTCCGCCCGCCTGTCAACACCATTTCGCAACTTTCCTGAAACAAGGGGACGCTCTTTTCGTTTCGCCCTGTCACCACCCCGCGCACGGCCCGCCAGAGCCCCGCGGTCCCACTCCCCCTCCCGACGCCACCCCGGCTCCCGCGCTGCCCTCTGTCCGCCTGCGTGCTGCCCGCAGCAGCCTCTCGCCCCGCGCTCCCCCCTTGGCACGGGCACCCCCGGCGGCTGCTTCCCTCAGTCTTGGCCCCGCGCCGCCAGGGCCCGCCGGGCGGCCTCCCGCACTGCCTCGTCGGCGTCCTCCAGGGCCGCCTTCACCGCCGCCCGGACCTGTTCCTCCTCCAGCCGGGCCAGCGCCCGCACCGCTGCTTCCCTCACCTCGGCATCGGCGTCCGCCATGGCCCGCAGCAGGGGCTCCAGCACCGTCTCGCCGCCGATCTCTCCCAGCGCCCAGGCCGCCGCCTGGCGCACCTCCGGTTCCGCGTCTCCGAGGGCGAAGGAAAGCACCTCCACCGCCGCCGGGTCCGCCAGCTCTCCCAGCGCCCAGGCCGCTGCGCTGCGTACCCCGGCGTCGGGGTCGCCGAGGGCGGCCGGCAGGGTGTCCAGGGCACGCGGGTCGCGCATCTCGCCCAGCACCTCCACCGCGGCTTCCCGCACGCGCGCATCGCCGTGTGCCAGCGCCGCCGCCACCTCCTCCAGCGCCTCTTCGCCCAGGCCGGCCAAGGCTTCCACTGCCTTGCTGCGGACCTCTTCGTCCTCGTCGCCCAGGGCCGCCAGCAGCGGGCCCAGTGCGCGGGCGTCCCGCATGACCTCCAGCGCCCGGGCCGCCTGCAGCCGCACCCCGCGGTCGCTGTCACGGAGCGCTGCTGCCAGGGCCGGCACCGCCGCCGGGTCGCCGATGTCCGCCAGGGCCGCAGCCGCCGCGCCCCGCACCTCGGCGTCCGTGTCCCCCAGGGCTGCCGTCAGTGGCTCCACCGCCCGCGGGTCGCCCACCCGCCCCAGCACCTCCGCAGCCTGCCGGCGCAGCAGGGGATTGGGGTCCGCCAACAGCCCCAGCACCGGCTCCACCGCCGCCTGTCCGATCTCGCCCAGGGCCCACACCGCCTCCTCCCGCACCAGCAGCTCGGCATCCGCCAGCGCCAGCAACAGGCACTGCACGGCCACCTCGCCCAGCCGGGCCAGCGCCTCCGCCGCCACCGTGCGCACATCGGAGTCCTCGTCCCGCAACAGCCTGGCCAGCGGTCCCACCGCCCGCCGGGCGTTGCTCATGCCCCCCAGCGCTGCTGCCGCCGTCCTCCGCACCACGGGCTCGACATCCTGCAGCGCCTGCACCAGCGGCTCCAGGCTGCGCTCGTCATCCAGCTCGCCCAGGGCCAGCGCCGCCTGCGCGCGCACCTCGCGGTCCGCCTGGAAGCCCAGGGCCCGTATCAACCCCTCCACGTTGCCTTCCGCCCGCATCTTGGGCACGTCGGGAATGAACACGTCCTCCAGCTTTCCTGCCATTGGCCGCACCTCCCTCGTCTCCTCTGCCCGTCACCCTTGCACCCGGACATGGTCAAGGTCAACGCAGGTAGTCCACTACCCCTTCCCGCCGCGGCGGGGCCGGCGGCTTCTCGCCGGCGGTGTATCCCAGGCAGATGGCGAACATGGGCCGGTAGCCGTCCGGGATGCGCAGCTCGCGGCGCAGGTTGGGCCCCTCCGGGCCGTCGAAGGCCATGACGAAGGACGCCGTGTAGCAGGAGCCCAGCCCCAGCGCGGTGGCGGCGATGACCATGTTCTCCGCCGCGTTGGCACAGTCCGCCTCCACGCAGTACCCGGAGCCGCCGGACACGATGATGACCGTCGGCGCGTGGTGGAAACAGCTGTAGTTGGGCTTGCTGGCCGCCTCCACCAGCCGCGGCACCCCCGAGCCCAGCATCCTCTCCCGGGCTGCCACCACCATCTTTTCCAGCAGCGCCGGGTCCTGCACCACCGTGAAGTGCCACGGCTGGGCGTTGCCGCCGCTGGGCGCGTACCGACCAGCCTCCAGGATCAGCTCCAGGTCGCTGTCCTGCACCTGGTCCGGGAGGTAGGAGCGAATGCTCCTGCGCTCCAACAGCACCCTGATGGTCTCGTTCACCGCCTGACCCCCTCTCGTCGCCGGCCGCGCCAGCGCGGGACTGCGCGGCCGGAATCAGTTTCCGACCTCTTCCGTTTTCCCTGCCTTGATCTTACCACGGCCCGCGGGAAGGAAAGCCGGCGGGCGGCGGGGACGAAGCCTGGGCCACGGGATGATGCGCGGGAAGCGGACCGCCGGCGAGGCGCCAGCGGCCGGTTCTGGCAAACAGAATTGACGCGGCGCCAGGATGGTGCCGGTGCCGGTGCAGCAGCGCGAACCCCCGAGCGAGCTGCTGCGCTGGCACACCGGTACCGGCTCCCCCCGGCACCGCTGGCTGCGCCTAGTCCCACCGCTCCCAGCGCACGACGTCTTCCAGCCGGCGGCGCGGGGGCATGGGCGGGGACTCGGCCGGGCGGCCCAACGGCACCAGCGCCACCACCCGGAAGCCCTGCGGCAGCGCCAGCACCGCTGCCACCGCCCGTTCCTGGAAGGCACCTACCCAGCAGGCACCGTACCCCAGGGCGTGGGCCGCCAGCAGCATGTTCTCGGTGGCGTTGGCGCAGTCCAGCAGGCAGTAGAGGCTGCGCCCGCGCTCCCCGTAGCGGGCAGCGGACAGCTCCGGGTCGGCGCACACCGCTACCACCACCGGCGCCGCCCCGATGACCTCCTGCTCCAGCGCCGCCGCCTGCAGCTGCCGGCGCACCTGCGCGTCCCTCACCACGATGAAATACCAGGGCTGGCGGTTGCCCGCCGACGGGGCCAGGCAGCCCGCCTGCAGGATGCGCACCAGGTCGGCCTCGTCCACCGCCTGGGGCCCGAACTTCCTCACGCTGCGCCTGCTGGCGATGGCCTGCAGACAGTCCACGGCAATCCCTCCTCCTCACCGTTCCCGTCCCCTCGCCGCCCGGCTCTCGCCGGCCGCGGCGTACCAGAACCACGCAGATGCCTCGGCGCCCCGCGCTGAAACGAAAAGAGCGTCCCCTTGTTTCGGACTGAAACGAAAAGAGCGTCCCCTTGTTTCAGGGTGGGGGCCAGCGGCCGCCCGGCAGCAGGCGGCCCAGGGCAGGGAGCTCGTGCGGCCGGGCCCAGTAGTAGACCCAGGCCTCGCACTCCTCGCCCTCCGCCGTCACCACCCGGGTGCGCACCCGCTCGTAGAGGTTGCCGGCGTGCCCCGGGCCGTGGAAGTCCTCCAGGCAGTCCAGCACCTGCAGCGCGCGCTCCGCCCTGCGCAGGGTGAGCAGCTCGCCGTGCACCGTCCCCTCCCCGGGCACCATGGCCGGGTAACCGCAGGGCAGGTCGTAGAGCAACCCGCGCGCCACCGCCGGCCGCGTCTCCACCAGGTACGGCTTCACCAGGTGCCGGGAGGCCATCCCGGCCTTGAGGGTGCCGTACACGAACACCCGCGTGACCATGCTGGCCGCCTCTTGCTCCGCCAAGGGGTCGTCCTCCCGTCCACCCTGTCTCCTGAAAAATGTCGGTGCAACGAAATGACCGGCGCCAAGGGGCGCGGCACCGCCACCGCTCCCCGCCTCCGTGGGCGAGAGCGCGGCAGCCCCCTGTTCCTCAGGCGAAGTGGTCGAACATCGCCCCCAGGTCGAGGGGGCCCAGCCGCTTGCCCTTGAAGCCCTCGTAGATGGAACTTTTGGCCCGAACCAGGTGGGGCGGCGCGATGCCGTAGGAGATGGACAGCGTCGCCTCGATGAAGGCCGCCAGCTTGTCGCAGGCCTCCAGCAGCTCGCCGTCCACCGGAGAGTACTCGTCGCGGTTGTAGCAGCGGTGGAGTTCCTCCCATGCCACCTTCCTGGCCGCCCCCTCCTCCAGCACCTTGTTGGCGAACTCGTCGGCGGTCAGGTACAGGAGCTGGGCGTGCCAGGCGGGCGACAGCAGGGGCAGGATGACCTCCCGCATCTGCGCCCCCTCGTACTCCTTGATGATCCCGTCCAGCCCGGCCACCGAGCGCTTCACCGGCGACACGATGTCCCGGGTCATCACCTCCGGCAGGTCGTGCAGCAGCCCGGCCAGGAAGTTGTTGACCGCCCGCCGCGGACAGGCCCCCAGCCCCAGCGAGCACAGGTAGGCCATCACCGCCACCACCAGCATGTGCCCCAGTACGGTGGTCTCGGGCACCCGCGGCGTCTGCGCCCACCGCTTCTGGAAGCGCAGCTGGCCCACCAGGTCGATGAAGGCGTGGGTCTTTTTCTTCAGCAGCAGCTTCTGCACCCCGGCCAGGTCGTAGTGTTCCTCCAGCTCGTTGGAGATGCTGACCCTGGTTTCCTCCAGCCCGTACAGGGTAGAGTTCAGGTGGTAGATGATGTCGAACTCCCACTGGGTGGCCAGGAAGTGGGCGGCCTTGAGGATGCGCTTCTCCAGCGGCCAGGCGCCGTCGTCGGCCAGGTAGCGCGCGAAGTCGGCGCAGAACTCCCCCGGCAGCCCGCGCAGGGTGGCTTCCAGCTCCCTCAGCACCCAGGCGTTCAGCTCGGCCCGCTTTTCCTCCATCAGGCGGTAGTAGACCGGCGGCTTGAGGTCGGTCAGCTTCACCCGGTGCAGGAACTCGTAGATGCCGCCGGCGACAAGGCGGTTCCAGTCCACCGCGACCTGCCGGTCCTCCTCGCTCCTGGCCAGCACCCAGGCGAACACCATCTTGTGGGCCTGCTTGTCCAGCTCCGAGAACCCCACGTGGGGCCGGATGTGGTCGTTCCAGCGCTGGATGCTGGCCGCCTCGTGCAGCAGCTCCAGCAGCTCCCTGCTCAACACTGCGCTCCACCTCCCCGGGACGCCGACGCGCGGCCCGGCATGCCCGTTCCGCCGGGCCTCCCCACGCTCCGCCCTTCTGCTTCAATTTTCTCATACCCGGCCCGGGGCGCGGCATCCCTCCAGGCGAAAAGGTGCACGTGCGCAAGCGAACAGGCAAGGGGGCGGTTCCCCTGCCTGTTGCCGGGGCAGGGAACCGCCCCCTTTGTCCTCCCGTCTGATGCCTGCAGCGTACTTTGAGCCCGACGGTAGGCTGCGTGGCCCAAACGGAATGATTCAGGTCAGCCTGACTGGCGCTGACTCTCGCCTGCGGTGACGGCCACCCGGCAGGCGTGGTGCCGGGAGCGCGGGGCGGAGAAGCTCACCTCGGCACGGCCATCATGGTCGCCTGCACCAGCGCCACCGGCTTGGCACCCCTTCCCTCTCCGGGTGCCACTCCCCCGCGCACACCGACAAGCTGCGGCCTGCCCGGACCACCCTCCCGGTGGCCACGAATTCCCTGCCCACTGCCGGGGAGAGGAGGTTGACCTTGTACTCCACCGTCAGGACCTTCGACCCGACTAGCATCAGTGTGCTGGCGGCATAGCCGCAGGCGGTGGCCACCAGCGCGGCCAGCTCGCCCGCGGGCACGATGCCATGCTCCTGTGTGAGGGCGGGTTCGAACAGGGACCCAATCCCCCCCCCGGGCGCACGGCTGGCAGCCTCCACCCGGCGGTCTGCATGGGCCCCTGCTCCGCGAAACTGGCGCGGTATCGTGCAGAAAATAGTCAGATAAATGTGGCATGCAATATTTGAATCTCTAGTCTTGTCGGGGCTGCGCATGGAACGGCACCAGCCGGAGGGGTTCTACCACGCAGCCGAGACGGGACGTTTCACCAGGGCAGGCGCGCTCACCCACGTCACGCAGTTCGCGGTTTCCCATCAGCTCGCAAGCCTAGAGGAGTTGGTGGAAGCGAGGCTTTTCGAGAGGGTGGGCCTGGGCCGCAGGAGACTGATTCTCACTGAGGCTGGGCAGTTGCTGTACGAGTTCGCGGCCTCGGCCCGCGCTCGCCACGAGCGCCTTCCTCGGTCAGTTCGGCCACATGGAGGACTCCCGCTGCTGGGGCAAGGTGTGAATCGCCGGCGCGTTCACCTCGCTAAACCAACTGCTGCCCGGCCCCCTCCGGGTCCACAAGGAACGCTTCCCATAAGTGGAGTGCACCATCCTCGACCGCGCGAAGCGAGAAGCCTTGGACCTGGTGGCGGAGGAGGAGGTAGATTTCAGCATCGCGCCGGAGTCATTGGTTTCCCCGACTACGTACGCCGCCAGGTAGCCCCATGTGGAGACCGTTCTCATCGCGAGCGCGTACCACCCGCTGAACGACGTATCAGACCTTGCGCTGGAAGATATCGCCCGCTACCCGTTCATCCTGCCCGTGCGGCTGCCCGCCGGAAGGAACCCTGGAAGCCGCTGGAAATTGGCCGACTATTCATGGACCACGGGCTCTCCTGCAGGACGGTGACGGGGTCCTTCAACGTGGAGCTGGGCCAGGGAATCTCCTTTGCCACAGTAGTCCGCAGCATCCAGGCCCTCAACCGCCCTGGCTCGCGCATCCTGCCCCTGGGCCTCCACGGCAGATAACAATATGTCCTACATATGGTATCGTGCACCTATTGGGGAGAAACGCAGGCACTCGGCCCGATGGAGAACGCTACCTGCTTCCCACTTGAACTAGATTCCGCAACATCTTGTCGAAATTACCAGCATACCTGTACTCATCAAGTAGGACGGGACACCCGCGATCCAAATGGAGCTTAATGTAATACGGGAAGTATTCCTCATCACTCAGTCTGCGCCCACAGTGTTGGGTAATTAGGACCTTGTAGATAATATCATAGCTGCCCGTGAGGGTTGAGCGACTGAGCTCTAATCCGTTGTTGTCTGGAGACATTCCCTCTACGGGGGTCGGATCTTGAAGCGACCGGGCAATCGCTAAACGGGCAATGATGTTCGGGGTCAAGCCAGTACACGACTGCAAGTACTTGAGGTCACGCATTGTTCTTGCGGAAGTGCGCAGGCGAAAGTACATGTTTTGGCTCCTCCAAGCGGTGGTCCCTCACATCAGGGCCTTAACGAGGTGTTCGGCGAAGCAGGCCAGCTCCTCGCGTCGGATTGATGCGTCGAGGCTGACGCGCACGGTGCGGCGAATCTCGTCCTTGGTGAATCCCATTGCCTTAAGTACGTGGGAAGGCTCGCCAATCGAACAGGCGGATCCAGATGAAACCGCGATATCCTCGGCTGCAAGCCACTGGACGAGTAGGTCAGCATTAAGCTCCGGCACTGTAATGCTGAGAATACCTGGAATGCGATCACTGGGGTGGCCGTTAAACCGGATCTGACGGACTTCAGCAACCAGGTACGTTGACAGCCAGTCGCCACCTTCGGTCAGCCTGCGCGAGTTTTCCTGCAGGTCCCGACCAGCTAACTCAGCAGCCTTTCCTAATCCTACTATATTGTGGACCGCGAGCGTACCTCCGCGGTAGCCTTGCTCTTGACTCCCACCATGAATCAAGGGAGTGAGATTCGGCCGAGGTCCTAAGTGGCTTTCCCTCAAGTAGCAGCATCCGACGCCCTTCGGCCCATGAAACTTATGCGCCGAAAGGGTAACGAAGGTGGCTCGCAAAGCCTGCAGGTCCACAGGCAACTTACCAATCACCTGCGTTGCATCAGTGTGGAAGAATATGCCGCGGGACTCGCATATTCTTGCCATCGTGAAAACGTCATTGGTGGTACCAACTTCATTGTTACCCCACATGATTGACGCGAGGATTGTGTCTGGGCGAAGCGCGCCTTCAAGGTCAAGAGGATTGACCTGGCCATACCTGTCAACAGGCAAGTACGTCACTTCAAACCCCCGCTGGGACAAATATTCGACTGTATTCAATACCGATTTGTGCTCCACGCTGGACGTAACGATGTGTTTGCCCTTACTTGCATACGAATCAGCAACGCCTTTGATGATGAAATTGTTTCCTTCACTGGCTCCACTAGTAAAGACAATCTCATTAGGACTAGCATTGAGAAGAGCTGCTATCTGGCTTCGCGCGTTTTCGACTGCGTCCCTGGCGTTGCGCGCAATCGCATAGTGTTTGCTCGACGCGTTGCCAAACTCTTCGCGGAGGTACGGTAGCATTGCCTCCAGAACTTCATCAGCTACACGGGTTGTAGCACTGTTATCGAAATATAGCACGGGGGCCTCCTTTCGCGTCACATCACATCGACACTAATCCACTCTTGACGCATAATTCTCTCGAGCGTCTTGAATATGCCGTGTCGATTCTTAGTCCCATAGTAATCGAGTTCAACTGCGTACAGCTTCCGCATAAGTTCCGGAGGAAAACCTTCCTCCAAGCATATGGTATCTAGCATTGCGAGTTCACTACTGGAGAAGAATGGTCTTTCGTCGTAAGGCCACTCAATTTCCTTGCCATATGCTTCCTGAAGAATGCGAGGCAAGGTATCACTCCAGTCACCATGTTCAATCCATATCCTTCGAATCAACTTGAGTTCTTCGTCAGAAATGAGAGAAACCCTTACCATTTTCTGGACCTGTAGAAGACGCCGTAGCATTTCTTGACGAGCCTGCAGGGTAAAAGGGCCTAGTCCGCGTCTGCGTGTGTCACCTTGACCCACATAGTAAACACTACCGTTCATTCTCTTGCTTTGCCTATATTCTTCGTTGTCTCGAATCTTGAGGAGCCAGTCCCGATAATCAGCCATTGGTTGGAACTCCGTCCTACCGCTTTCAATTAGACCTCTCAAAGATTTGTCTTCGCTTACGACCGTGCAGACCCAACATCCAAACCGACTGTTTCCACATGATGGGGAATTCTTATCCACGACTAGTGGACATTCGCCTGCGTTGGAATCCTTGTACAGCTGATACAAGTCCTCATTGCTGCCCCCCCATGGAGAAGGATATTGAAGAAGGTAGGCCCAGACGTCGTTGGTAGAGAAGTGCTCGATTGGCGAATAGACGTACGCGTTAGTCAGTACCGAATGGCGTCGCAAGATTTTACCGGATACCTTGTGTCTTTCAAGCACTTGCCTTCTGCTCGAGCTTTCCAAACTCCTAACGCCCAGCACCATGACTACCTCACCGTACTCTGAAATTCTTTCCCGAATGAACCTGTTTGTTGGCGCAATCTTCAGCCGATCTGTGCACCAGCGAAATTTCTGTCTAGGGGTGGGATAGCCCTTGCCAATCATCAGGACCCAAAACGAATCGTGAAGTTGAGGCGCGACCTTATGGGGTATAATGGGGAGACGCCTGCTCTCTGCTGCTCTCAACATTAGAGAGAGATTGTGATCAATAAACTGAACAATTACGGGGGTTTCTACCAGGGTATCAGAAGATAATACATAAACCGGTTTGTGCAGGGCATTCTGGGGCAGCTCAGCCAAAGCCTCGAATACGAATTGCACGACCGCAGTTGAATCCTTGCCCCCGCTGTACCCCACGACCCATGGTCGGCTATCTTCAAGATAGAGCTCCTGCATTTCTCGGATGACTTGTTGACGAAGAGTCTTTAGAGCACCAAGGGAGAATGCCAAGAGTCGCGCCTCCTTCCATCGGGAACGCATTCGAAATAGCCAGGACGGATGCGTACTAGATTCTCAGTCTCGTCGAATTCCATCAGATAATCGCGCGCGATGTAGGTTTCAAGCCGACGACGGTCTTCACTGTTAATCTCGGCGTCAGTCGAAAACACGATGGTCTGGGAGCTAGCTCTCGGTAGGAAGTGTTCAAAGACTGCGAGCCTATGTTCGCGGTCCAATCGAGCAAGGAGCGTGTCTAATACTAGTGGGATTTCCTTGCGGGAAGCTCTTATCATGGCCCATACCAGGGACAAGACATACAGTTGTTTCTCGCCTGCGGACAGATGACCACTCGATATGCCATCGTGGCCATTGTAGGCGGCTGTTGGCAACAGTTCGCACCACGCGTCGGGGGTTTCTGCCAGACCAGGCTTGCGGGCCATTGCTGTCATCATTTCAACGAAATATCGTTGCACTTCTTTCAGTTTGAGCTCCATCTGAGCATCAACGAATCGAACGGCCGCTGAGCGAACCTTTCGCGACAGAATGAATGCCGCCTCATCTTTCATAGAACTCTCCAACTCAGCCTCCACGATTTTGAGTTGCGCTTCTGCTTGAGCCAAGTCAGCTTCCAGGGCTTGGAGATTCTGACATAACTCAGCCCGCCGACGAGCATCGTCTTCATTTGACTGATGATGAGTACGAAGCTGCTTGATGATCCCCTCCAAACATTCGTTATCAAGGCTGCAGTCAAGCCGGCCTCGCAAGCTGTGGATTTGTCCGAGCAAAGAATTGATTTCATCAAGCGCTCTGGTAAGTGCCTCTGGATCAAAAGAACTTACTGTCTGGACCATTGTACTCACGCGGACTTTCTCTTCGGCCGACAAGAGGTGAAGCATAGGTGTGCCTGTCAAGGCAGGCCTTGGAACTAATAACTCTTCCAAATGACTTATCAAGGCTGAAACAGCACTGTCTGCTACAGGGACAGAATACGAGCGCAGGAATGAGCGCAGTGAGTCATCGATGCGTGGCTCGCGCAGCTTCTTGGACAACTCTTGCCCCATCTGGAGAACTTCTTCTTGTTCAATTTGAGCCGACACTGTCTTGAGCAAGTCGCCCACCATTACGAACGGCACTAGCTGAGCAGTAATGTCCTTAATCCATTCCTGAAGTGTCCGTCTTCTTTCCTCTAGTCCTCCGATCTCGGCCAGGAGACTGTCGCGCTCGGCCGCTAATAGCCCTCCATGCATGCGAAACTCGCGTTCAAGGTCCCGGATTGCCTGGCGACGATTCTCCATTGCGGCATCTAGTGCGACGATGTCTTCAGAAATCGCGTCGAGGCGAGACCGGAGCAAGCTGACGCGAGCCCGCAGTTCCGTTGCCCGACTCATGACCTCCTGTGTTTGCCGAAACGCGCAGACTTTGCGCTGATAAGCAGCCATGTCCTCCGCGATTGCTACGAACATATCGAGGTTGAAAAGCTTCAATGCAGAGCCCCACAGTTCGCCCCTGCCTTGCGGTTCAGAAGAATATGTCTGCAGCCGTTCACCGTCAAAAAAGAAGAACTCAAGCAAGGCTGGCGGGAACAAGCGCGAGAACCGGTAGGTGAAGTCCAGAGATTCTCGCCCATTGAGCGCGCGACCGTTTCTTGAGATTATCACGAATTCCCGGATACCATCATCCTTTGAAGACCAAATGCGGTGGATGTCAATGTGTTCGATCTCTCCAGCCGTCTTTACTTCAAGTTCGATGCCCACAGAAAACTCTTGCTCCCCGGCAGAGCAGGCGTAAACATTGAATCGATTCTTGAGATATGCTTGATATTGATTATTGGAATGACGGAGTCCAAAAGCCATTGGTCCGTATAGAGCAATCCGAATAGCCTCAAGGAGCGTCGTCTTGCCGGAACCATTCAAGCCCCCGATAAGGATGATAGTACGGTCACTTGTCGTCATTAAGTCTACTGACATCGAGCCCCGGAATATCCCGAAGTTTTCAACGGTAATCCGTTTGAATCGCATAGCCTGTCCCTTCCCATAGCATCTTAACCGTCGACCAGAGTATTGCAAGTTACAGCCGCCATTTTCGTCAACGCACTCAGACCGCTTCAGTTAGATATCGTTGAGGCCGTACTCGGCGGGGCTAGAATAATCCCGCGCCGAACGAATTCGACTGAGTTTGTACCGGCCCATGCATCCTTCGACTAACGACACTACCTCCCTGTAGGTATCGTGCAGGTTGGGCCAGATTTCTTCTTCTTTGAGGGTTCGGAAGAAGCGCTCAATATGGGCATTATATTCAGGAGTCGCCACGGCAGGATACCGCAGCTGGACGTCGCATCGCTGCACAGCTTGGATGCAACGCCTACTCGTCGGCTGGCAACCATTGTCCACCTGCAAGATGAGGTGCCCGGCGTCCTGTACTCCTCCAGGAAAACATTTCATCAGCGCCGGTCAAAGACGGCTAGGCGCTTCAAAGCCTGGCGCGGGAGCTGATCTCGTACCTCACGATGGAGCGGTCGTAGCGGTCGATGATGGCTATAACATTGAGCCAGCCGTAGAAGCCCACGTAGGTCTTGGTCATGTTCTTCTCCCACACCTGGTTGGGGGCGTCCGGCTTGCCACGTCGCTGCCTGCCACCGACGATATGGCGGTTCCTTCACGCCTCCGGCTCAAGCCCAGCTTCGTCACCAGCCGGTTGCTGCGCTTATTGCTGACGCTGAGGCCGTACCCCGTTTCAGGATAGCCCGGATGCGGCGGTGCCCGTGGAACAGGGACTCGGAGCAGGCATCCTTGAGCGCCGGGAGCAGTACGCCGTTGCCCACCTATCTCGGACCGGCTGTCGTCACGGCCTCTCTAGCGGCTGCCACCCGTTGGAGGCAAGACCTGGACCTGGGTATCCAACATCTCAGCGACGTCCTTAGGCTCACCCTCTGCGCCCTCAGTCTTTGGGCCAGGGCCATGCAGGCGTCGCGGTCCAAAGGTTGCACCCGGCAAAGAAATCCTCTGTTTTCCAACCCTCTCCAATTTTCAGAGTCTTGCGCCCAAGCGCCTGCTCTTGCTCGTTGACACGGACTTTCACGCCCTTGACCTGGTCAGCGTTGCCGAGGTTGCGAAACCCCTGGAGGCCCACCGCGTTAAACTGGTCGCGCAGCCTGCAATGCATCGCCGGCGATACGCCATGGTGCCGGCAGAAGTCTCACATGGGCACCCCGTCTTGAGGCCCTTCACCGCTAGGTCGCGTGGATCATCGTCGAAAACTCGGTTTCTGGGCTTGGAACAATCTGCTTCCCGGTGAACTAATACTCTATCGATGCCATGTCGCCATTCTATAGGACTGCCTTATAGTCATCATGCCTCGTGCTGAGAATTATTGGAATCTTATGGGAAAGGCTTTCTGTCCAATTTAAGATTCCAGGGTTCTGGACGTAAAGCCTTTCTCCTCTGAATCCCTCAGGCCATTCTCTTCTCGCGCCGGGTTCCTGGTCGAGCAGCTATCATGGGTGATTGACTCATCACCGCCTAATTCGCACAGATCTCAAGGCGTGTGTCCAAAGCTCTCTGAAATGCGATTTCTACACTTCGAAATCGATGAGAATATCTCTGTCAACAGATGGTGTCTGGTTCTCTTCTTTGAAGATAAGTGCGAGTAGATTGTCAAGCGGTTCTCCTGGAGCGTCTAGGACTTCCTTCTTGAGCACGTCAAGGCCCGCATTACAGTACTCTTCGAAGAGAGAGTATTTCGATGCGGTCTGATGCTCGTCGTCGAGCAGGGCCTCGATGTCCCCCGTCTCGCACAGAGCTATGATATCGATCATTGCCTGATCTGTGTCTTCGTCCAGCACCCCGCCATGTATTTGTTCTCCTCCTGGAGGAAGTTGCACACGCGTACCTATCTTATGGCCAATGCAGGCGGCCATCATCATGACGTCCTTAAAGGTTATGAAAGGGGCTCCTTCCTCCCTAACTAGACTCTGGAATATATGCTCTTTGTCCTTTGGACGACGGAATCGCCATGCCAAATCTCATCACTCCTCAATAATCTCAGTATACTCATACTCGCTCCTTCGTTCGCCCCTCGGAGAATGGTTTATCAGGCGGTATTCTTTGCCCACGAATCCACCCATCTGCTCGCAGACGTCTCCTTCCCACTGGGAATCAGTAACTAAGACGACTACTTGATTTGACAGTCTCGGTATTCCGCGAGCGATTCGCGCTCGGTGGTCTGGGTCCAGGTATCCAAAAGGTGAATCCATTATGATGGGGTAGATACCCCCCCTGAAAAACCCCTTTGGTTTTCTGTCGTGCTCGCGCGCGAGGTCGACGAGAGCACCAATGAATGCTAGACTCGTTATTTGGCGTTCTGCTTGGGACATCGCTACTGATCTATCGGTATCGCCGTATTCTTTAACAATGTGGAGGGTATAATTATCGTCCAGTTTCGCAATATACCCCTTCCTCAGGAGATCCTTATATACGTCATTTATTTTTGCCTGGAGCCGATCCTTTACCTGATGGGCTAGAATTTCGTGGATTTTTTCAATAATCTTTCGGGCTTCTTCGCAGGCTATCATTCTATTCTTTGCCGTCCGCGCCTTCGCCTCTAATGCCTCCTTTTTTCTAATTTCTTCCCCAAGCATTTTAAGCCGAGATTCTTTTTCCTTAATCTGGCCTCCGTAGTTCCCTGCCTTGTGCTCGCACTCGCGAATGGTCGTTTCGAGTTCTTGCCGACGTCGTTCAAGTCCGCGGACTTCTTCTGATGCCTTCGAATCCAGCTTGGCTGACACCTCATCAAGCTGCTCCTTGATATACTCGAGACGACCCAACTCGTTCTCTCTGTCTGCCCTCAGCCGTCGCAGTTCCTCATACATCTCGGATCGCAATCTTGTCATCAATTTCTCGCCCGCGGCAAGAGCCACAAATTTGTCCTCCAATTGCTTGTTGCCCGAACGTTCGAGCCAAGACGCAACCTCCTTGTAATGAGCGTCACCCTCCTCAAGAATTGTTCCGCATATGCATCTCTTCCTAGACAATAGGTCTTGGACGAATTGTTGCTTTATGCCTGCCGGTATCTCTCCCCTTGCTCGCTTAGCCTCAAGGATATCCCGAGCCTTCTTGAGTGCGCCTGAGGCAAAAGCGAGATACCCTCGCTTACTACAAATTTCCTTGGTAGCATCGTCCATTTTGCTAATCCGTGTCTCCACTTCTATCCTATCTTCCTGTAGTTTGTCGCGTTTAGCCTGGAGATCTTTGCTCTCTTTGGCCTGGCGAAGTCGATCCTCTATTACGCTTTTCTCATGAATAGCGTCTTGCTTATTTCTTTCCATCTCGCTGAGTTTCGATTTAAGTTCGTCAATTTGCCCCTCGCATTCTCCGAATAGGCGAACCAATTCCGGCAGGTCGCCACTTGGTAGCTTCTTGATCTCCTCGGCAAACTCACGACCGGCCGCCTTCAGATGTACGATACTGTTGTCCAGCACCTTCAAGCCCATGATGACGCGTATTGCTTCCCTAATGTCATCCGAATTCGTTTCTTTGGCAAGATTATCTATTCGTTCAGCGTCGAACAAGAAATATGGGCTCATCTCTTTCGGCAGAATCTGGTCAATCACATTCTGGGGATTGCCAGCCGTACTACTTCGGCCTTTCTCGTCAATGAAATCGACTCTCAGCTGCGGTTGCTTGGGGACGATTTTCCCTTCTCGCTTGACACCCTCCAGGCTCCGTCTAACGGTGTAATCCCTCGCTCCGTCACGAAATTTCAGTTCAACAAATAGCTCTACATGTCCGTTCTCAGGGGTCTCCGCCTCCGCGCGCTCACTAAATAGGTCTTCTGGTTGGGGAAGATGCGTCTCCCCGTAAAGCGCCCAAATTAGCGCATTCAGCAAGGTCGTCTTTCCTGCCCCGTTTTCTCCATGGACTACGGTGACATTACGTTCCCCTTTGGAGAATCGAATCGATTGAACATCATAATATTGGCGGAAATTCTTAATCCTGACCTGATCCAATATCATGCCTTATCACTTCCTTGACCATCTTGGTAATATCTTGGACGATTCCTAGTGGTTTCTTCATGTGAACCTTCTGCCTCTCTAGCTCAATAACTCGGCGGACAATTTCTCTCACCTCCGGTGACGCCGACTCAAGCAATTTGCTTATATCCGCATCCCTGACTTCAGTACCCATCACTAACCATCACCCCCTAAATGTCGAAGAGCCTGTAGGCCTTTACCAAGTCTATTAGCTGATATGAAGCCTGGGGTCCATTTATCGCCAGAGAGGCAAATTCTCTAAAGCGGCGAAGCTCGCGTTTTACGATGGCTTGTTCGACTCTAAACTCTGACTCAGAAAGATGTTCGACGTAGTTAATGTCCCCCGGAATCACAATGAAATCGTGAATGCACGAGTACTTCTTTGCCGGGTGCTGGCGTAGGATTCTTCCTCGCCTCTGGATGAACTCCCTGGGGTTGGCGCTACTGGCCAAAATGTATGCCGTTTGGGTGGCCGGGATATCCACGCCTTCGTCAAGACACTTCATGGCAACCAGTCCTTGCAGATCCCCTGTCTCGAATCTGCGCAACAGGTCCCTTCTTTCTTTGAGGTTCTCCTGAGCAGTGAATGGATGGACATGCATGCCAAGTTCACGACCTAAGATGGATACAACTTCATCCACTTGACGCACTCCTCCCACTCTCGTGTCGGCGCAGTAAAATAGGTTATATCTTGTATCCGTACGATCCATCATCAACTCCTTCAAAGCGCGGAGCTTGTTTCTTGCTCCACTCAGAAGTCGAGCTCGTTCAACAAGCAACTTCTTCAGAGGTAGGTCTTCAGTGAGTTCGAAATCAGGCCCCTTACTTCCGAACCTTTTCACAATTTTGTGGGTAAGCCGCACATACTCTTCGCTCTCATGCTCCGTGAGCTGCACGAGATGGGGGTAGTAATAGTATTCAGTCAGATAATGCCCGATCGCTTCTTTCAGCCCAAATGTGAAAACCACTCCATTCTCAAAATAGTCTTCGAGCGCCTTGGTCCCAGAGTCATCGTACCAGCGTACAGGTGTCGCGGACAGGCCGAGCCTCAAATTAGCATTCGCAGGGAGACTTTTGAGGCGACGAGGAGACCCTAGGTGGTGCACTTCGTCAGCAATGACCATGGTGTCCCCGGCTATTCTGCCCAGCGTCTTTTGCATGGCTTGCGTACTCAGGGTATCGTTCGTCATTATCGCACAGAATGATTTGATGGCCCCCATGTTGAAGCTTGTAATTTTGGCGTTCAGTCTGTCCTCCCAGAGGTCCTTTGACCTATGGCAGAGAATGGGAATCATGCCGAA
>JARYMO010000246.1 GCA_029907055.1 Syntrophomonadaceae bacterium
AGCCCGCTGCGCAAGCTGTGCGGCGACGACCCGGAGCGCCTGGATGCCCGCCTGCTTACGGCCAGCGCCCAGCGGGCGCGCAGGGAACGACTGATGGAGGCCGCCGTGGCCAGCCGCGTCGGGCGGGTGGTGTTCAGCTTCGCCGGGCACGACGTGGTGGAGAACCGTGCCTGCTTCCCCTCGCTGCTGGTGCTGCAGGTGCACCGCCTGCTCACCGGCAACCCGGCGGCGGACTTCTCCGACCTGCAGCGCTGGCTGGGAGCCCCCGCCGCCTTTGCCCCGGCCGCGGGCAGACCGGCCCTGGACGCCGGGGAGTGGTGGCTGGCCGGGGGGCTGGAGTGCCGGCCGGAAGAACTGCGGCCGGCGGTGCAGGCGCTGTACCCGGGCCTTGCCCGGGCGGACGCAGCGGCGGCGGCGCAGGGCGCCGGGCAGGCCACCGCGTACGACGGCATGATAGAGGCTGACCCGGAGGCCCTGGACCCGCGCCGCAACCCGGGGCTGGTGCTCTCGCCCACCATGCTGGAAACCCTGGCCGCCTGCCCCTTCGCCTACTTCCTGCGCCACGTCCTCGGCGTCCGTCCCCCCGAGGGCCTGGCCTGGGACCCCGAGCGCTGGCTGCAGGCCAACGAGCGGGGCAGCCTTCTGCACGAGCTCTACTGCCGCTTCATGCGCCGGGTCACGGGCCGCGGGGAGCGGCCGGAGACAGGCCGGCACCGCCAGGAGATCCTGGAGATGGCCGAGGAGCTCATCGCCCGCTACCGGCAGGAGATCCCGCCCCCGGACGAGGTGGCCTTCGCCAGCGAGGCCCGGGACATCCGGCGGGCGGCCGAGCTGTTCCTGGAGGCGCAGGCGCTGCTGCCGGCCGGCGAGCCGCTGGCTTTCGAGGTGCCGTTCGGCGCTGACCCCGACAAGGTGGCAGCGGCCGGCCTGGGCTGTGTCGAGCCGGTGGAGGTCCCCCTCGGCGATGGCAGCCTGCGCCTGCGGGGGGTGATTGACCGCGTCGACCGCCTGGATGACGGCGCCTTCGCGGTGTGGGACTACAAGACCGGCAGCGCCAACCGGTACGAGGGAGAAGGCTACCTGCAGCAGGGGCGCCTGCTGCAGCACGCGCTGTACGCGCTGGCGGCGGAATGCGTCCTGCGCGGCAACGGTCAGCGGGGCGCGCGCGTGCGCACGGCCGGCTACCTCTTCCCCACCGAACGGGGGGAGGGCCGGCTCATCGCCCGCGAGCAGTCGCAGCGCGAGCCCCTGTACCGGGCGCTGGAGTGCCTGCTGGATATCCTGGCGCAGGGGGCCTTCATTCCCGGTGACGATGCCAGCCGCTGCGGGTTCTGCGACTACGCCGGGGTGTGCGGCGGGCAGGAGGCGGCGAAGCGCAGCCGACAACTGCTCGAGGAGGCCGGGGACCCCCGGCTGGAGCCGTGGAGGAGGCTGATGGACGTTGAGTAGCGGGGCGCCGCTCAAGGACCAGGCCGCCCGCCTGGCCATCGTCACCGATCTCGACACCTGCATGCTGGTGGAGGCTGGCGCCGGCTCCGGCAAGACCAGGAGCCTGGTGGAGCGGATGGTGGCGCTGGTGGGCGAGGGCCGGTGCCAGGCGGGGGAAATGGCCGCCCTCACCTTCACCCGCAAGGCGGCGGCGGAGATGAAGGCGCGTTTCCGCATGGAGCTGGAGCGACAGGCGGCCGGGGAGGTGGACTCCGCCCGCCGGCAGCGGCTGCGGGAAGGCGTGGAACGCCTGCACGACTGCTTCGTGGGCACCATCCACTCCTTCTGCGCCGCGCTGCTGCGGGAGCGGCCGGTGGAGGCCGGGCTGGACCCCGGCTTCCTGGAGATGGAGGACCTGGAGGACCAGCTGCTGCGGCGGGAGGCGTGGAACGACTACCTGCGCCAGGTGCAGCGCGAGCGGCCGCAGGCCCTGCACAGCCTGGAGGAAAAGGGCGTCCGCGCCCGCGACCTGTGGGGGGTGTACCAGGCGCTCAGCACCTACCCCGAGGTCACCCCCGCCTGCCGGCCGGTGCCCCGGCCCGACCTGGCGGCAGTGCGCCGCCGCACCGAGGACTTCATCCGGGGGGTCGCCCGCTTCCTGCCCCGCGGCGTGCCCGAGGAGCGCTACGACGAGCTGCAGAAGCGCATCGCCCGGCTGCAGCGGCGCCTGCACTTCCTCGGCCCCGGAGACGCCAGCCTCGTCGAGCTGCTCCGGCTGTGCGAGCGCAAGCCGCCGCGGGTGGCCTTCAAGCGCTGGGACACCCGCCAGGATGCCGAGTGCGCGCTGGAGGAGCTGACGCGCTTCAGGGAGGAGGTGGCCTGCCCCTTCTTGCGCCAGTGGCGGGAGTACCTCTACCCCGAGGTCATCGACTTCGTGCAGCCGGCGGTGCAGCACTGCGCCGGGATGCGCCAGGCCTCCTCCCGGCTCAACTTCCAGGACCTGCTGCTGCGCGCCCGCGACCTGCTGCGCGACCACCCGCACGTACGGCGGTACTTCCAGCGGCGCTGGCGGCGGGTGCTGGTGGACGAGTTCCAGGACACCGACCCCCTGCAGGCGGAAATCCTCTTTTACCTGACCGGCACCGACGTGGAGCAGCGCGACTGGCGCCTGCTGGCCCCGCGTGCGGGGAGCCTGTTCGTGGTGGGGGACCCCAAGCAGTCCATCTACCGCTTCCGGCGGGCCGACATCGACACCTACAACGAGGTGCGCGAGCTCATCGAGCAGGCGGGCGGGCGCACGCTGTACCTGACCACCAATTTCCGCTCCGTGCACCCGGTGGGGCAGTGGGCCAACGA
>JARYMO010000247.1 GCA_029907055.1 Syntrophomonadaceae bacterium
CCGCCACCTCCACGGAGGTCAGCTGGTGCGAGGAGAGCAGGATGAGGAGCCCGGACAGCAACACCACGGTGAACCCGGCGTAGTCGAGCAGGAAATAGAGGAAGGTCACCATCAGCGCCCGGGAGAGCGGCATCCCCCGCGCCGCCGCGTTCTGCACCAGCACCACCGTCCCGGCCAGGGCGCCGCCGGGGGCCACGATGCCCACGAAGGCCCCCGCCAGCACCAGGTTGAACAGGTAGCGCAGGTCCAGGCGTGTCCCGAAGAAACGGTAGAGGGCCTGGAAGATGAGGGCGCGGTTGGCCAGGGCAGCCGCCTGCAGGGCCAGGGCAGCCGCCACCCAGTACCACAGCCCCGAGCGCAGGGTGAGCAGCAGTGCCTGGCCCTGCGCAACGTGGACAATGACGAAGGATACCCCGAGCAGGAGCAGCACCGCCACCAACAGTCCCCGCATCGCACCCTCCCCCGCACCGCCTCTTGTCGCGCGGTGCGTCTCCACCATTATACCACCGCCGGGCCTTCCTCCCGCCGTGCCCCGGCGGCCCGGGACGGGGTGCCGGCAGGACAGCGGGCCCCGGTGGCGAATTGTGAATTGTATGGACAGTGTCATCTCCGGGCCAGGGACCGCCGGCTAGGAGAGGGGGGCGTTCATGGAGGCTGGAGGATGCGAGCCGGCAACGGTTTCCGCGCCGTCCGTGCCCCGGCTGTTTGCCGCGTTCGCATGGCTGGGGATGGCGGCCTTCGGGGGTCCGGCCATCATCGGGCACATTCACCGGGCGGTGGTCCAGCGCTACCGCTGGCTGGATGAGCTCACCTTCGGGGATGGCCTCGCCCTCTGCCAGTTTGTGCCGGGAGCCACTGCCATGCAGCTCACCGCCTACGTCGGGCTGCGGCTGCGCGGCCTGGCGGGAGCGGGGGCGGCGTTCGTGGGCTTCGGCCTGCCCCCTTTCCTCATCATGCTGGTGCTGTCGTCACTGTACGTGCAAGGCAGCCAGCTGCCGGCGGTGAAGGCGGTCTTCGCCGGATTGCAGGCGGTGGTGGTGGCGCTGGTGGTCAACGCCGCCCTGGTCTTCGGCCGGAGCACGGTGCGCGCCCGGGCCCCGGCCCTGGTCGCCCTGGCCTCGGCACTGCTGTACGGGACGGGCACCAGTCCGGTGCTGGTCATCGTGGCAGCGGGGGCGGTGGGCGCGCTGCTGCTGCCCCCCCGCACGGTGCCATCGCCCGGTCGGCCCGCGCCGCCGGGGGGGGACTGGCGGGCGGTGGCAGCGGTGGGGGGGCTGGGAGCGGCCGCGCTGGCCCTGCTGCGAGTGCTGGACCCGGGCCTGTACGGCCTGGCAGCGGTCATGGCCGAGATCAACCTGTTCGCCTTCGGGGGCGGGTTCGCGGCGCTGCCGCTGATGCACTACGAACTGGTGGAAACCCGGCAGTGGCTGGACAGCGCGACCCTGCTCAATGGCATCGCCCTGGGGCAGGTGACTCCGGGGCCGATCGTCATCACCGCCACCTTCGTGGGCTTCGTGCTGCGGGGATGGTGGGGGGCGGTGGTGGCGACGGTGGGCATGTTCCTCCCGTCGTTCCTGGTACTGGCGGCCGTGGTGCCCTGGTTCGACCGGCTGCGGGCATGGCCGCGCTTCGACGCCGCCATGCAGGGAGCTGTGTGCTCGTTCGTGGGGCTGTTGGTGTCAGTGAGTGTCACGCTGGCAGCGCAGATCCCCTGGGACGCACCCCGCCTGGTGCTGGCGGTGGCGGCACTGGTGGCGCTGCGCCTGGGAGTGGAAGTGCTGGTGGTGGCAGTAGCCGGGGGACTGGCGGGCTGGCTCTGGTTGTAGCCGGGCCCGCGGCGCCGGCGGCCGGAGCCTCCCGGGAGGAGGCGGTCCGGCAAGGGCCGGTGAACAGGGTTGGAGAGACGGAGAATGGAGGGCAGCCGCTATGGCCGAAATCGACATCGATGACGTGAACGACCGGGAATTCTACGCCACCATCGAGGAGCTCATCCGCGGGTTCCGCATGGGCAGGCGAGTCACCGACATGCTGGACACCACCGCCATGCGCTTCGTGCTCAAGAAGCGCATCGTCGAGCTGGAGAAACTCAAGGGCCGGCAGAGCGATATCAAGGTGTGCCAGCAGTTCCTCGAAATACTAGAACATGAGGCCCGTGACAAGGGCAAGTAGACGCAGGTGAGGCCTCGCGCCCGGGCGCGGCGGCCGGAGGGCAGCGGGGAGCTGCCCGCAGCCTGCGCCAGCGGGGAGATTGGGACACCATGTTGTACGGCCTTGAAATAGACGCCCAGGCCCTGGCGGCGGGCGCGCTCCAGCACGTCCTGCTGTTGCAGGAGAAGGCGAGCCGGTGGCAGGAAGCGCTGCAGGCCTTCGTCCAGGCGGGCATGGAGGCCGGCGCCACCGTGGTCTGCGTGGGCGGGGCGCCGGCGCTGGAGGAGCTCTGTCGTGAACTGGCCGCCCGCGGGCTGGACCTCGAGCGGCGGCAGCAGGCAGGCGGCCTGCGCCTGCTGCCGGCTGGGCCCTGGACCCCGGCCGCGGCCGAAGGTGGCCCGGCCTCCCTGCGGGCGCTGCTGGCAGGCATGGAGCGAGGCCAGGGCGACCTCCGCCGGGCTGCGCCGGTAGTGGTGCTCGATGTCGCCTCTCTGCTGGGGCCGGAAGCGGACTTGGCGGCCGCTGCGGCGCTGGGCGAAGAGGTGGAGCAGATGCTGCACCGCGGGGAGTTGCGGGGGTGCCTGTGCCTGTACGATC
>JARYMO010000248.1 GCA_029907055.1 Syntrophomonadaceae bacterium
GCCACCCTGGGCCGCCACCATCTCCCTGAGCTTGGCCAGTCCGTCGCCGGCGGCCAGCAACTGGCGGGCCAGCGCGGTCCCCTGCACCGGGTCCCCGGCCTTCCCTCCCAGCGCCAGCATGTGTCCCGCCAGGTGCAGACACAGGCCTTCCAGGTCCGCCGGACCCTTCCCCCGCAGGGTATCCACCGCCTCGCGCACCTCCAGCAGGTTCCCCACCGCGTGGCCCAGGGGCTGATCCATGTCGGTCACCAGCGCTACCACCCGCCGACCAGCACCGGTGCCGATGTCCACCATCAGCCTGGCCAGCTGAAACGCCTCTTCCGTTCGCTTCATGAAGGCCCCGCTCCCCACCTTGACATCGAGCACGATGGCATCGGCCCCCGCCGCCAGCTTCTTGCTCATCACGCTGCTGGCGATGAGGGGGATGCTGTCGACGGTGGCGGTGACGTCGCGCAGCGCGTACAGCTTCTTGTCAGCTGGCACCAGGTTTCCGCTCTGGGCCACCACCGCGGCTCCCACCGCGTTGACCTGGGCGATGAACTCTTCCCGGCTCAAGGCGGAGCGGAAGCCGGGGATGGACTCGAACTTGTCCACCGTGCCCCCGGTGTGCCCCAACCCGCGCCCCGACATCTTGGCCACCGGGACACCAGCCGCCGCCACCAGGGGGATGACTACCAGCGTGGTCTTGTCCCCCACTCCTCCCGTGCTGTGTTTGTCCACCTTGATCCCCCGGATGCCGCTGAGGTCAACGGTGTCACCGGAGGCAGCCATGGCCAGTGCCAGGTCGCGGGTTTCCCGCGCGCTCATGCCGCGGAAGAACACCGCCATGGCCCAGGCGGTGACCTGGTAGTCAGGGATGGCACCGCTGGTCAGCCCTTTCACCAGGAAGTCGATCTCTTCGGTGGTCAGCTCTCCGCCGTCCCGCTTCTTCTTGATGAGGTCACTGGCGGTCACGATGTTCCCCCTCTCAGCAGGGCCGCGAAACTCTGCCCGGCCAGTCCCGGTGCTGGCACCCCCAGCAGGTCGGCCACCGTGCTGGCGAGGTCGGCAAAGCTGTCCCGCGTCCCCAGGTCGATGCCGGGCGTCACGTCCGCCCCGTAGACCAGCAGCGGCACGTACTCGCGCGAGTGGTCGGTGCTGGGCGTGGTGGGGTCACACCCGTGGTCGGCGGTGATGACCAGCACGTCCCCCGGGCCCATCACCTCCAACAGGCCGGGCAGGTACGCGTCGAAGTCCTCCAGCGCCCGGGCATACCCTTCTACGTCGTTGCGGTGCCCGTAGAGCATGTCGAAGTCCACCAGGTTGGCCAGCACCAGCCCGGAGAAGTCCTCCGCCACCAGTGCGCGCAGGGCTTGCTGTCCCTCCCTGTTGCCGGCCGCCGGTACGCTGCGGGTCAGCCCCCGGCCGGCGAAGATGTCGTAGATCTTGCCCACCCCCACCGACTGCAGCCCGGCCTGGGCCACCAGGTCCAGCAGGGTAGGCGAGGGCGGCGCCAGCGAGTAGTCATGGCGGCGCGGCGTGCGCACGAAGTGGCCGGGGGTGCCGGTAAAGGGGCGGGCAATCACCCTGCCCACGGCGTGTTCCCCGCGCAACAGCTCACGGGCCACCTCGCACATCCGGTAGAGTTCTTCCACCGGGATCACTTCTTCGTGAGCGGCGATCTGGAACACACTGTCGGCCGAGGTGTAGACGATGGGGTAGCCGGTGGCCAGGTGCTGGGGACCAAGTTCTTCGATGATGACTGTTCCGGAGGCCACCGTGTTCCCCAGCACGCGGCGGCCGATGCGGCGTTCGAACTCGGCGATGAGCTCGGGCGGAAACCCGCCCGGGTAGGTGGGGAATGGCCGCGGCAGCACCAGCCCCATCAACTCCCAGTGCCCGGTGGTGGTGTCCTTGCCGGCGGAACGCTCCGCCATCCGCCCGAAAGCCCCTGCCGCCGGCAGGTCACTCCGCACCCCCTGCAGCGGCGCGATCCTGCCCAGGCCCATGCGTTCCAGGTTGGGCAGGCGGAGCCCACCCACGCAGCGGGCGATATTGCCGAGGGTATTGCTGCCCTGGTCACCATACTGCGCCGCGTCCGGCAGCTCGCCGATGCCGGCGCTGTCCAGGACCACGACAGTGACGCGTTTCACCACTGGCTCACCTTCTCTCCCTTCGTTGGCCCCGCCCTGCGGCTGCTAGGCGCGCGGATGGCTCTTCCGGTACACCTCCCGCAGGCGGGTGCCGGTGAGGTGGGTGTAGATCTGGGTGGTTCCGATGTCGGCATGCCCCAGCATCTCCTGGACCGCGCGCAGGTCCGCCCCGTTTTCCAGCAGGTGGGTAGCAAAGGAGTGGCGGAGCGTATGCGGGGTCACGTCGCTTTCGATTCCGGCCGCCGCCGCATAGGCCGCCAAGAGCTTCCAGAAACCCTGGCGGGTCATGCGGCGCCCGCTGGCGTTCAAGAACAGGGTGCGCTCCCCGGGCTGGCGCAGCAGCAGGTTGCGTCCGTGCGACAGGTAGCGCTCCACCCAGAAGATGGAGGTCTGGTTCACGGGCACGATGCGCTCTTTGCTCCCTTTCCCCAGGCAGCGCACGTAACCGGCCGACAGGTTGACATCGTCGAGCTGCAGCGCCAGCAGTTCCGACACCCGCAGCCCGGTGGCGTACATCAGTTCCAGCATGGCCCGGTCCCGTAGCCCGCGCGGGGTCAGGGGGCTGGGCTGCTCCAGCAGCCGTTCCATGTCCTGCACGCTGAGC
>JARYMO010000249.1 GCA_029907055.1 Syntrophomonadaceae bacterium
AGATGTCCTTGATCTGGGCAGCGGTGAGGCCGTCGACCTTGTTGGCCGGGTTCACCACCACGGCGATGCCGTCACGGGCGATGACGAACTCCTTGAGGCCTTTCTCTTCCGGCTTCAGTTCCCGGGAGGAAGCGCCGATGTCCGCCACCCCGGTCTTGGCCGCCTCGATGCCCTGGGTCGAGCCACCGCCCTGCACGTTGATCTTCACCTGGGGGTGCCTGACCGTGAACTCCTCTGCCAACACCTCGGAAAACGGCTGCACCGAGGTGGAACCGGCTATGGTGAGCGTTCCCCGCAGCACCGCGCCCTCTTCGCCCGGCCCCTCTTCGCGGGCACACCCCGCACCTAGCAGGAGTGCCGTCGCTGCCAGCATCACCAGCGCGACCACCCATTTCCTGTTGGACTTCATGTCGCTCCCCCTTTCCTGCCCAGCATGAACGCCAATGTTCCCCCTCCAGCCTACACTACCTCCATTGCGCTCCAGTTACTGACCTGTCAGGAATTTGTTAACCAAGTGTAAAGGCAGGGTAAATCACTGCCCCCTCGCGGCTGCTCCCTCGCCGCGGGGCAGGGTGAACCAGAAGGTGGAGCCCCGGCCGATCTCGCTCTCGGCCCAGGCCTTCCCCCCGTGCGCCTCGACGATGTTGCGAACGATGGAGAGGCCCAGCCCGGTTCCGCCGGCCTCCCGGGTACGCGCCCGGTCCAGGCGATAGAAGCGCTCGAAAATGCGCGTCAACTCGTGTGGTGGTATCCCCGGCCCCTGGTCCGCCACTCCCACCGTGAGCGCCTCGGGGGTCTCAGCCAGCATGATCCTTATGCTGCGGCCTTCCGGGCTGTAGTGGATGGCATTATCCAGGAGGTTGATGAGGACCTGCGTAACGCGGTCACGGTCCGCGTGCACTGTGACTGGGTGTGGGGGCAGCTCCAGCTCCAGATGCAGGCCCTTGTCGGCCAACTGGCGCTCGTAGCGACCGGTCACGGCAGTGATGCATTCCTTGAGGTCAAACTCGGCCCTGTGCAGGCCGGGGTCGCCTGACTCCAGGCGCGCCAGCTCCAGCAGGTCATTGGTGAGGCGGATGAGGCGCTGCGCTTCCTGGTAGATGATGCTGGCGAACCGCACCACCTCTGGTCGGTCCTGCTGTTCGATGAGCAGCGTCTCCGCCGAGCCGCTGATGGCGGCCAGCGGGGTTTTCAGTTCGTGCGAAACGTTGGCGACGAAGTCCTTGCGCACCGTTTCCAGCCGCTTCAGCTCGGTGATATCGTTCAGGATGGTGAGTGTGCCGTGCACCCCCTGCTCGTCTCCGACCGGCACCACGTGTACCTCCACCGTGCGCTCACCCAGGGTGTGCAGCACGATCTGGCGGGTCACCGCCTTGCCCTGCGCCGCCGCTTGCCGCACCAGTTCAGCCAGCCCATAGCTACGGGTCACCTCCAGGTGGTGGCTGCCTTCCACGGCACGGTCTCCCACCCCCAGCAGGCGCCGCGCCGCTGGGTTGATGAGCAGGATTTCCTCGTCGTTTCCGATTAGCAGCACCCCGTTGACCGTGTTGTCCAGCACCGTGGCCAGCCTGCCCCTGGTCTCCGCCAGCTCCCCGATCTTCTCTGACAGGCTGGCGGCCATGCAGTTCATGGCGTCAGCCAGCATCCCGATTTCGTCCTGCCCCTGGTAGTGCACCCTGCGTTGCAGGTTGCCCTCTGCCATTGACCTGGCCACCTCGGTCATGTCGGCCAACGGCCTGCCCAGGGTGGCGGAGAAACGGACGGCCAGCAGCACTCCCAGCAGCAGCGCCGCTCCCATGATGGCACCGATTACCCCCCACAGGCTGCGCAGCAGCCCCTGCACCGTCCGCAGCGGAAGCGCCAGCCTGACCACCGCCTCCACCTGGCCATCGCGTGTCACGGGGTGCGCCACGTAGAGCATCTGCGTCCTCAGCGTGGTGCTGTAGCGCGTGACGGTGGCGCGTTCCCCGGCCAGGGCCTGCTGGACCTCGGGGCGGTCGGCGTGATTTTCCATCGTCGCCGCCTGCTCCTGGGAGTCGGCGACCACCGTTCCATCGGCGGCAATGACGGTGATGCGTGCATCGGCCTCCTGCCCCAGGCGGCGCACCGTCGCGTCCAGTTGCGGAGCCGGACGGGCCAGGTCGGCTGAAGCCACCAGCTCGGCGATGAGGCGCGCTTCGTACGACAGTTGCCGCTCCAGCGCCCGCACCGCGTACCCGTCGACATAGCGGGTCACCGCCAGCCCCACTACCAGGACGAGGACCACGATCAGCACCAGGTACGATGAGATGAGGCGCATACGGAAACTACTGAACATCCTTGCTCTCCTCCAAGCGGTAGCCTACGCCCCGCACCGTTTTGATGAAGCGCGGCGCAGTGCTGTCGTCGCCAAGCTTCTCCCGCAGTTTACTGATGTGGACGTCCAGCACCCTGGTGCTGGCGCTGCTGTCGAACCCCCACAGCGCCTGCAACAGGTAGTCGCGCTTCAACACTCGCCCGCGGTTGCGGGCCAGCATCTCCAGCAGCTCGAACTCCTTCAGGGTCAGGCTGACCGGGTGACCGTCCACAAAGGCTTCGAAGCTGTCCGGCCGCAATTCCAGGCTGCCCACCCGCAGCGGGGCCGCGACCTCTTCCGGCACCGGCGCCCGCCGGCGGAGCACCGCTTTGACCCGCGCCAGCAGCTCGCGCATGCTGAAGGGCTTGGTCACGTAGTCATCGGCCCCGATCTCCAGG
>JARYMO010000250.1 GCA_029907055.1 Syntrophomonadaceae bacterium
TCTGGGCGCGGCCACCGCGCGCCCGAGGGCGTGCCGCGCCGGCTGCTGCGCAGCCGTTGCTGCAAGCGGGCTTACGCGCGCGGGGCCTTCCTGGCCCGCGGGTCCATCAACCGGCCGGAAGGGGAGTACCACCTGGAGATCGTGTGCCCCAACCGGGGGCTGGCAGTGGGCCTGCAGGAGCTGGTGGAAAAACTGGGGGTGCAGCCGCGGCTGTCCGAGCGCAAGGGACGGGTGGTGCTGTACCTCAAGGAGAGCGAGCAGATCGTGGACTTCCTGCGCGTAGTGGGGGCCAGCGCGGCCCTGCTGGACTTCGAGAACGTGCGGGTGGTGAAGTCGGTGCGCAACCAGGTGAACCGCCTGGTGAACTGCGAGACCGCCAACCTGGAGAAGACGGTGGAGGCGGCAGTGCGCCAGACCGACTCCATCCTGCGCCTGGCGCACACCGTGGGGCTGGAGAGCATCCCCGAGCCCATGCGCCAACTGGCGGTGCTGCGCCTGGACCACCCCGACTGCAGCCTCAAGGAACTGGGGGGCATGTGCACCCCGCCCCTCAGCAAGTCGGGGGTGGCCTACCGCATGAAGCGGCTGGAAGCGCTGGCCAGAAAGCTGCTGGAGGCTGTCGGGTAGCAGGATATCGCGGCAGCGCGCAGAAATAACTGAAGGGAACCCATGGGGAGTTCGAGGGGGGATAACGGCGGTGAGGCTGGTACACGATATCACGCTGGAGCAGCGGCAGAAACTGATGATCACGCCCGAGCTGCGCCAGGCGATCGCCATCCTGCAGATGTCAACCCTGGAACTGGACGAGTACCTGCAGCAGGAGCTGGAGGAAAATCCCTTGCTGGAAGTGCGGGAGGAGCCGTCCCGGGAACCCGAACCGCGGGCGGAGGAGGACCCGCTGGAGATCGAGTGGTGGGACTACTTCCTGGACCGCAGTGACGTGGGCTACGCTGGTCCGGTGGAAAAGAAAGCCGAGGGGCGGGGGTACGACAACCTGCTGACCAGGGCCCCCAGCCTGCACGAACACCTGCTCTTCCAGGCCAACATCTCGCTGGTGGAGGAGGACCTGCCCATCGGCGAGTTCCTCATCGGCTGCATCGACGACAACGGCTACCTGTGCGTGACGGTGGAGGAGGCGGGCGAGTGCCTGGGCTACTCACCGGCGCAGGTAGAGCGGGTGCTGAAGCTGGTGCAGACCTTCGAGCCGTACGGGGTGGGGGCGCGCAACCTGCCCGAGTGCCTGCACATCCAGCTGGTGCAGACGGGGAAGAACAACCCCCTGGCGGAGAAGATCGTGCGCGAGTACCTGCATGACCTGGGCAACGGGCGGCTGGCCAAGATCGCCGCCCGGCTGGGGGTGAGCGTGCAGGACGTGCAAGCCACCGCCGACCTCATCCGCACCCTCGACCCCAAGCCCGGCCGCCGCTTCGGCAACAACAACGACGTCCGCTACCTGGTGCCCGACATCACCGTCGAGCGCGTGGGCGACGACTACTGCATCCAGGTCAGCGACGAGAACCTCCCCCGCCTGGGCGTCAGCTCCCTGTACGAGAGCATGCTCAGGCAGCCCGGCCTTTTCAACCCCGACGCCCGCAAGTACATCGAGGACCGCCTGGCCTCGGCGCTGTGGCTGATGCGCAGCATCGAGAACCGCCGCCTCACCCTCTACAAGGTGGCCAGCTCCATCGTGGCCATGCAGCGCGATTTCCTGGACCGGGGGGTAAAGTACCTCAAGCCGCTCAACCTGAAGCAGGTGGCGGAGCTCATCGGGGTCCACGAGTCGACCATCAGCCGCGCCACCACCGACAAGTACATCCAGACCCCGCAGGGGGTGTTCGAGCTGAAGTTCTTCTTCGGCAGCGGCGTCAGCGCCGCCCACAGCGAGGAGAAGTTCGCCGCCCGCAGCGTGAAGCGTATCATCAAGGAGATGATAGAGCGCGAGGACGCCCGCAACCCGCTCAGCGACCAGCGCATCGCCGAGGAGCTGGAGGCGGAGGGCATCCAGATCTCGCGCCGCACGGTTGCCAAGTACCGCACCGACCTGGGTATCATGTCCACCGCGGCGCGCAAGCGCTACTGAGCGCGGGAACGCCCGGCAGGCCAGCAGGGCTCAGGGCCGGCACTCCGCCTGCGGGGGGCCGGCTCTAGACGATCGTCGGGTGACCTGGCGGGGAAATGTGTTATAATAAACGTGAAATCGAGTAACGGGCGAAGATGCATGGGCGTCCTGGGACATTTTTGGCCCACAGGGACGAACTTGAACGAGGCGGCAATGCAGAAGATGGTATGGATGCTGGAAAGGATTGCCCCGGAGGTGCTGACCACGGTCAAGCTGCGCTACCGCATCCTGCGGGAAGTGCTGCACGGCCAGCCCCTGGGGCGGCGCCAGATCGCGCAGCGGGTAGGGTGCTCGGAGCGCACGGCGCGCAGCGAGGTGGAGACCCTGCGCGAGAAGGGGGCCCTGGAGGTCACCTTCGCCGGCATCTGCCTGACCGCCTACGGCAGGGAGCTGCTGGAGCAGGCGGACGAGGTCATCCCCCTGCTGGAGGACCTGGACGGGCTGGCGCTGAGGCTGAAGCGCGAGTTCGCGCTGGACGAGGCCATCGTGGTGCCGGGCGACTCGCACCGCGACCCCTACGTGCGGGAAGACCTGGGGCGGGCGGCCGCCCGCTACCTGCGCTCCTGCCTGTTTGACGGCTGCCGGGTGGCGGTGACCGGGGGCACTACCCTGG
>JARYMO010000251.1 GCA_029907055.1 Syntrophomonadaceae bacterium
CCCCCTGCGTAACCCCCGCCGCCTCCATGAAGGCATGGGCCGCCTGCCAGGCCAGGTTGGCCTCGCCGCCCGGCACCCCTGGGTGGTCCACCTCCACCCTGACGCCCTCTCCGCCCAGGCTCACCTCGACGAAATCACACAGGTCTACCTGGTGCATGATGGTTTCCAGCTCGTGGTACCCGTCCGGTCGCCGGGCGAGTACGTCGAGGGTCAGGTTGACCTTGGCCGGGGCGGGCAACGCGATGCATTGGGGGCTGGGTGGCACCTCTACACGACTCCTTTGCCGATTTCCACTTCCATTATAGTGGATTGCCGAGAAAACGCCAGTTGCTTTGCCCTGGGGCCGGCGGGCTGCGGGCAGACGCGTGGTACAATGGAAGCACAGGGCGGACCTGCGCGCTCCGGGAGTGGCGGAGCCCTGTGCCGCAACAGGCTTCCTTCCCGGACCGGGAGGGGGGCTGGTGAACGGGAGGACGTGGTGACCGTCGAATGACAGGAGGTGGGCCAATGATCCCCTTTTCGCTGGAGAACATGAGGAAATGCCTTTGCGGGAAGTGCCCGGTGCAGGCTCGCAGCTCCTGCGCCGCGCAACTGGCGGCTGCGCTGGAGCAGGCAGGGCCTCTCGCTGCCCCTCCCGCACCGGAAGCGGTGCCGGGACTCTACTGCGCGAGCGGGGCGGCCTCGTGTCCTGACCTGGACCTGCAGGAGATGTGCGCCTGCGGCGACTGCCCCCTTTTCGACGAGTACCGTCTTCACCAGGCCCGCCCGCTGGGCTACTACTGTCGGGACGGAAAGGCACAGGTGTAATGTCAGCAGCACGGGGAGGCCCTGCCCGAGGCGGGGCCTCCCCGCTGGCCTTGCTGGTCGACTACCGGGGCAACAAGGAAGAAGGCCGCCCGGCGGGCGGCCTATTCGTTGGCTCTGGCAATGCGGATCTCCTGGTCCTCGCTATTGTATACGAACAACTCCACTGTTTCTGTGAGCACATCAGCGTAGCTGTAGGACACCCTCTGCTCCACCTTGCGCTCGTCGATCTTGATGACGAATATATTGGGATAGGTTGACTCCAGCACTCCTTCCCGCTCGATGATACGATTCCTTCCCCGGTTGGCTTTCAGCCGAATACGACTCCCGACCAGTGAATCAAGATCCTTCTTGATGTCGGATATCGCCCTGGGCAGACCCAATCACATCACCTTCTCCTCCATGAATTGCACCATCAGTATAGGCGATTGCGCGCAATCTGTCAAGGAGAAGGGCTTATAGTATACTCAAAAGGGCAGAGGGTGTCAACAGCCGGGTCGTCGCGGGCCCGGCTCCCCACGGCCGCTCAACCGGCGGGCCTCTTTCCTGTCGCCCCCCGCGTGTGGCGGTCGGCCACCTTGCTGGCCCCGCAGGCATCGGGCTTGATTCTGGCTGCGAAGCCGCTCCCGACCACCATCCCGATGACCTCCTTCACCATCTCCCGCGTGCCGCCACCGGTCCCCACGTCAAGATGAATCTCCACCGCCAGGTCGGTACGCCCTTGCCGCGCCAGCTCCTCGACCAGTTCATTGGCCAGGGCCAGGCTCAACGAGGCCTCGTAGAGGATGCGCTGCTGCAGCGATGGCATCCGTCGCGCCCGCTTGCGGGTGTAGAAGTAGCGCGCTCCCTTCCCTACCCGGTGGATGATGATGGCGGTGACGAAACAGGTTGCATCCCTTACCAGCGAGTCTGACCCCACCATGAGCGTGTAGGCCTGCGCCGGGTCGCCGGCCGCGTATTCCAGTACCTCCCTCGCCACCTCCTCGAGGGTCAGTCGTCCCCGGGTAGGGCTGAAAAACACCATGCGCGCATCCTCCTTACGGGGCGCAGCAGTCGGCAACACGGGCGAACTCCTCCAGGCTGAGCGTTTCCGGTCGGCGCTGCGCATCTATGCCGGCACGCTGCAGGCAGGCAGCGCTGCGGGCCTTGTCCACCTCGAAGGCCGCCGCCACGATGTTGAGCATGGTCTTGCGACGCCTCTGGAACGCGGTGCGCACCAGGCGGCGAAAGCGCTGTTCGTCTTCCACCCTCACCGGGGGCTGCCGGTAGGGCACCAGCCGCACCACGGCCGATTCCACTTCCGGGCGGGGCCAGAAACACGCTGCGGGCACCCTTCCCACCATCTCCACCCGGGCGTGGTAGGCGACCATCACCGTCAGCAGTCCGTAGTCGGCGCTGCCCGGGCGGGCCACCAAGCGCTCTGCCACTTCCCGCTGCACCATCACCACGGCCGACTGCAGGCCGCGGGCCCGCTCCAACAGGGCAAAGATGATGGGGGTGGTGATGTAGTAGGGGAGATTGGCGCAGACCGCAAAGCGCACCTCCCCCTGGAGCGAGAAGGCGCGCCGCACCTCGTCTTCCAGGTCCACCCGCAGCACGTCGGCGAACAACAGCCGCACGTTGGGGTAGCCTGCCAGCGCCGCCTCCAGCACGGGGGCCAGGGCCTGGTCCACCTCCACTGCCAGCACCCCGCGGGCCCGTTCGGCCAGGTAGGCAGTGAGAAAGCCCCATCCAGGACCGATCTCCACCACGTACTCGTCTGGCTGCAGCTCGCAGGCGCGGGCGATCCTCTCCAGCTGGTGGTGGTCGACCAGGAAATGCTGTCCCAGCCTCTTCTTGGGGTGCAGGCCCAGCTCGTGCGCCGCCTGGCGCGCTCGCGCCATGGCCTCGCGGGGGTCCCCCATCTTCCTCCCCCCCCCTGCACT
>JARYMO010000252.1 GCA_029907055.1 Syntrophomonadaceae bacterium
AACATCGGGCAGTGCTCCATGCAGGCGCGGCAGTTGGTGCAGTCCCAGATGACGTCGGTGGTCACCACGTCGTAGATCATGCTCTGCTCCATGACCGGGGTAGCGGCTTCTCCGCCCTCGCCGTGGCTGGTCATGGCCATCTCCGCTTCCCCCTCGTGCACCGGGACATCCCCCAGCAGGTAGGGGGCCTTGGCATCCATGTGCGCCTTGAGGTTCTGGATGAGCGTGATCTTGGGGTTGAGGTGCTTGCCGGTCAGGTACGCCGGGCAGTTTTCCTGGCAGCGGCCGCAGCGGATGCAGGCATCCAGGTCGATGAGGTCCTTCCAGGTCCACTCCTCCAGCTTCTCCACCCCGAAGCTCTCCGCTTCCTCGATGTTGTGCACCATGCGCAGCTCGCTCTCACCCATGAGCCTGGTGAAGTAATTGATCATGCTGGTGAAGATGTGCCACAGCTTGGTGTAGGGCACCAGGGCGATGAACAGGAAGGCCAGCGCCATGTGGAACCACCACAGGTAGCGGTGGGTGAGCAGCGCGGTCTCCAGCGAGGAATTCGCGAACAGCGAGGCGAACATCCAGCCGAACGGCGACGCCACCCGCTCGAACGCCATCTCGTGGGCCACGGTGGCCAGCTTGAGCTGGGCGGCGATGCGGGCGCCTTCAATTATGAAGCCGGTGAAGAGGATGACGAAGATGAGGAGGATGATGTTGCCATCGGAGGACTTGGTGTCGTTGAGGCGGTCGGGCTTCTGCAGGTAGCGGATGTAGGCCAGGACCACTATGCCGATCATGGCCAGGAAACCAGTCACGTCGACGATCCAGGACATCCCGATGTACAGGTTGCCTTCCAGGTGCGGGAAGCCGAGCCAGAAGTGAGCAGCGTCAGCGCCGGCGGCCATGAAGAGCAGGAAGAATCCCCAGAAGAGGAAGAAGTGCATCCACCCTGCCAGGGGCTTCTTGATGACCTTGGCCTGTCCCAGGGCGTAGAGGATGAGGGACCAGATACGCGCCCACAGCTTGTCGCCCCGGTTCAGCTTACCCTTCGCCACCAGCCACACCAGCAGGCGCTTGTACGCCCCGTAGGTGAAGATGCCGATGGGGATCCACATGATGAGGTAGATCAGCCACTCGTAGGGGACGTTCGCCCCGACCACCCTCATGGGGATTTCGGGGACCTCGAACGGTTCATACCCGAAAATCATGAAAACATTCCCTCCCTAGCGATTCAATGTGAATACTGGATATGCGGGCTTGCGCCGCGCATATCCAGCCTTCACGCAATAAGGGATGACGCCTGCTGCGTCGAGAGCTACTTCTTCAGCTCTTCGATGGTGGCGGGAATGACTTTGAACAGGTCTCCCACGGCGCCCAGGTCGGCAATGCCGAAGATGGGGGCTTCCTCGTCGGTGTTGATGGCCACCACGTACTTGGAGGAGGACATCCCGGCCAGGTGCTGGATGGCGCCGGAGATGCCAGCAGCCACGTACAGGGTCGGGTTGACGACCTTGCCGGTCTGGCCCACCTGCAGCTCGTGGCCCAGCCAGCCAGAGTCGATGGCCGCGCGGGAACCGCCCACGGCACCGCCCATCAGGTCAGCCAGCTGCTCAACCAGCTTGATGCCTTCGGGGCCCTTGCAGCCACGGCCGCCGGACACCACGACCTGCGCCTCGGTCAGTTCCGGGCGGGCGGAAACGGTGGGGATGAACTCCTTCACGTTCTGGTAGACGTCGGCAGCGGTGGCCACCACCGGCACTTCGATGACAGAGCCGGCCGCGGCGTTCTCGATGACCTCGAACACGCCGGGGCGGATGGTCGCCAGGATGGGGGACGTGGTGATTTCGACCTTGGCCAGCGCCTTGCCGGCGTAGATGGCGCGGGTGAAGATGCCCTTGCCGGGGCTCACTTCGGCGGCAATGCAGTCCGTTGCCAGGCCGGCTTCCAGGTGCTGCGCCAGGCGGGCCGCCAGGTCGCGGCCGTTGAAGGAGTGCGCGAAGATGACCGCGTTGGGCTGGTACTCGGCAATCATGGTGCGCAGCTGCTTGAGGAAGGCGCCGGTGTTGTACTGGGCGAAGATGTCGCCGTCGGCAACGTACACCTTGCCCGCGCCGTACTTGGCAAACTCGGGCGCCAGGCCGGCGACGTTCTTGCCGAACACTACCGCACTTACTTCATCGCCCCACTTCTGGGCTTCGGACAGCATTTCGTAGGTTACCTTACGGACGTTTCCATCCCTCTGCTCAACAAATACCCATGTTCCAGCCATTCAGTTACCCTCCTTTAAGTCGTACGTCCTCGGGACCCGCAGGCTACTTCTTGATCTCGATCTTGACGTCGTTCTTGATGAAGCTCGCGATTTCCTTGGCCAGGTCAGCAGGCTCGCCCGTGATCTTCTTGCCGGCCGCCTTGGCAGGAGGCAGCGAGAACTCGATGATCTTGGCCTTGTTGTCATGCGGCTCGGCGGCAACGGTGCTGACCGGCTTCTTCTTCGCCTGCATGATGCCCTTCATGGAGGGGTAACGCGGTTCGTTCAGGCTGACCTGCACGCTCACCAGCGCGGGCAGCGCGACTTCCACCACCTGGGTGCCACCGTCAGCTTCGGTGCTGCAGGTGACCTTGCCAGCGTCGATGTTCAGGGAGGTGATGACGTTGATGTGCGGCCAGCCGAGGATT
>JARYMO010000253.1 GCA_029907055.1 Syntrophomonadaceae bacterium
CAAGGGGACGCTCTTTTCGTTTCAAGGCTTATGTTCGCGCCCCAGCCCCGCGCCGTCCCCGGTGCGGGGCTGCTGTCTTCCCGGGAGACAACCGGGCAGGGCGCGGGGCGGACCTTTCCGCCTGCCACCAGGCCCCTGCAGGGGCCTGGCAGCACGCATCGCGACCTGGAGAACGCAGGGGTCAGCGGGGCTCGCCGCCGCACAACCTGCTCCGACGCCAGGCGGTTGCAGACAGCCGGCCCGGTGACTTACTGCTTGACCAGGCCCTTGGGGGCGGGTTTATGCTGGCTACAAGGTGGGATGGGAATGGACAAGCTCCGCATCGGCGAGTTCGTGGCCCTCACGGGGAGCACGCGCAAGACCGTCAACTACTACCACCGGATTGGTCTGCTGCCTGAACCGGAGCGCTCCGCCGGCGGGTACCGGCTGTACGGGCTGGCCGAGCTGGAGCGGATGCGCGTCATCAGGCACCTGAAATCCCTGGGGCTCGATCTCCAGGGCATCAAGAGGGTCATCGGTGACTCCGGCAGCCCCCACACCGCGCGGGAAACCCTGTTGTCCCTGCGCCGCGAACTGCGGGCCGAGATCAGGGCACTGGAGGAAAGGGCGGCCAGGATCGACGCCTTGCTGGAGGACGAAGACCTGGTGCTGGACCGCGACGTCCTCGACCCGCCGTCGTTTCGCATGGTTGCGGAAATCCTGGGGCCGGAGCAGATGGGGGAGTATTCCCGCACCTGCCCGCAGGTCTACCACCAGCACCGCCAGCTGTACGGCATCCTGGATGACTTCCAGTGGGGCGGGGACTACCAGCAGGGCTTTCGCGCGCTGGCCGAGTACTTCCGGCAGGACCCGGCGAAGTACCAGTTGGCCCTGGGGTTGGGGGCGCGCCTGGCCGCGCTCTCCCAGTTGGATGAAGACGACCCCGAGGTGGAGGCCCTGGCCCGCGAATCGGCGCACCTGGTCCGGAGCATGCCCCCGGTGAGAGAGTTGATGTGCAGCCAGGCGGACATGAAGAAACCGCTGGATGAGGTCTACCGGGAGATGGTGGCGGGGGTGCTGTCACCGGCGCAGCTCAAGTACCAGCGGCTGTTCAAGCAGTACCTCTCCGAGGGAGAGCAGGAGCCGGGCCCGACCGCCGTGCGGGGGTGAAGGGCCCCGGGAGCGAGGACAGGAGGGATTAGCGGTGGAAGAGGGCAAAGGCGTGTCGAAGGGCAGGGCGTACCTGGTGCCGGTCTTCATCATGGCGGTGTTGTGGCTGCTCCTGTTCCTCCCCGCCGGTTCCCTGCGGTACTGGGCGGGCTGGGTGTGGTGGACGCAGATCGGCGCCATGACGCTGTTCATCACCGCCTACTTCCTGCGCAGGGACCCCCGGCTGCTGGCGCGGCGCATGCAGGTGAAGGAGCAGGAGCCCCTGCCTGCCGTTATTCGCGTGGCCTCCCAGCTGTCCATGCTGACCTTCGTGGTGCCCGGCTTCGACTTCCGCTGGCACTGGTCGGCGGTGCCCGCCGCTGCCATCGTGGCTGCCAACGTGGTGGTGTTTGCCGGCTACCTGTTCATCTTCCTGGTCTTCCGCGAGAACAGCTACGCCGCCACCGTCATACGGGTGGAGGAGGAGCAACCGGTCATCAGCACCGGGCCCTACGCCATCGTCCGCCACCCCATGTACCTGGGGCTGCTGCTGGTGATGCTGTTCACCCCGCTGGCGCTGGGGTCCTACTGGGCGCTGCTGTTTGCCCTCCTGGTCATCCCCACCCTGGTGTCCCGCATCAGGAAAGAAGAGGAGGTGCTGCGGCGCGAGCTGCCGGGCTACGCCGCCTACTGCGCCCGCACCCGCTACCGCCTCCTGCCGCTGGTCTGGTAGGCGCCTGCCGCCCGCGGCGCCATGCCCGCCCCTACTTCATCGACGCCTTCAGCCTGGCCAGGGTGTCCCGCACCGACTGGTCGAAGAACTGGGTGGCGTACTGCTGCCAGTCGAAGCGGTCGTGGCTGGTCAGGATGTACTCCGCCGCCTGCCGCTTCTCCAGGTACTTGAGGGTGGTGAAGGGCCGGCCGGGGGTGTCCACGTAGCGGCGCACCACGTCCTTGGCCTTGTCCAGCAGACGGTTATCGTCCTCCACCAGCTCGTCGAAAATGCCCCGCTGCACCACTTCCGCCGGGTTCATCAGCCGCCCGGAGAACATCACGTCGCGGTAGTTCTTGTCACTGCCCAGTCCGAACTTCATGATCTCGGCCTCCGCCGAGCTGATGGAGAGCCCGATGCTGATCTCGGTCATGCCGATCTTGATGCGCGGGTTGTCCACCACCATGCGGTAGTCGGCGGCCATGCACACGATCATGCCGGCCGCGGTGGCATGGCCGTTGACCGCTGCCACCACCGGCTTGGCGCAGGTGAACAGGTCGTACATCACCTTCTCCTGGAAGTAGAACCACTCCACGCACTCCTCTACCTTCTGCCAGGAGAGGAAGGTGTCCAGCTCGAAGCCGCTGGAGAAGATGCGCCCGGCCCCGGTCAGCACCAGCCCCTTCAGGTCCGGCTCGCTGTTGACCCTGCGCACCGCCTGCTCCAGCCCCTGCAGCACCTCGGTGGAGATGGGGTTGTACACGTTGTGGTCAAAGGTGAACACCAGGATGTTGTCCTCGGTTGCCATGCGATACGCCACGTTCCG
>JARYMO010000254.1 GCA_029907055.1 Syntrophomonadaceae bacterium
ATGTTGCTCTCTTTTTGTCCACTTTTTCGGGGACAGCCCAAGGGGACGCTCTTTTTGTTTCACCCCTCCTTGAAACAAGGGGACGCTCTTTTTGTTTCAGGGCCTGCAGTCCCTCCCGCGCAGCCGCGCGGGGCACTGCTGCCGGCGGTAGGTCGCCGTCGCTGTCTGTCGCCCCCGCGAAATGACATCCCGCCCGCACCCGGGCCGGCCAACGACCTCGGTGCGGGGGCCCGACCGCCGGGGAGGCATCCCCAGCGGGTGCCCACGGTTGGCCGGCAGGCAAGCAGGGTTCGGCGGCGGTGGTCGCGAAGTAATTCACAAGACCGGTCCGGGCGGCGGGGCGGCAGCCGGCCAGGGCGTTGACCGGTGGGAGGAAAAAGTATACAGTATTGGCGAAATGCTTATCGAGAAGGTCCCCGGCCCGCCGGTGGAGGGGGGAGAAGATGCTCAAGAAGGAGGAGCTGGCGTACTTCGTAGCGGTGCACGCCGCCACCTTCCTGGGGGCGCGCAAGATGCTGAGCCTGGTCGAAAAGCTGGGGGGCGCCCGCGCCGTCTGGGAGGCAGAGCCCGGGGCCCTGCTGGAGGCCGGGCTCAGTGACAGCCGGGTCGCCGCGCTGGTGCAGGCGCGCCAGTCGGCCGACCCCGAAGCCGATTTCGAGGCGCTCTCCCGCAAGGGCATGCAGGTGACCACCATCCGCGACGCCGTCTACCCGGAGGCGCTCAGGAACATCTACGACCCGCCGGCGGTGCTCTACTGCCTGGGCACGCCCGAGTCGCTCAACACCCAGGCCTTGGCGGTGGTCGGCTCCCGCAACTGCTCGGCCTACGGGCGCAAGGTGGCCTTCAGCCTCGGCCACGACCTGGCCCGGGCCGGGTACTGGGTGGTCAGCGGCCTGGCGCGCGGCATCGACACCGAGGTGCACCTGGGGGTGCTGGCGGCGGGTGGGCGCACGGTGGCGGTGATGGGCAGCGGCCTGGAGGTGGTCTACCCGCGGGAAAACGCGCGCCTCTTTGCCCGCATTGCCGAGACCGGCCTGGTCCTGAGCGAGTTTCCCCCCCAGACGCCGCCGGAACCCAAGAACTTCCCCATCCGCAACCGCATCATCTCCGGGCTCTCGCGCGGGGTGGTGGTGGTAGAAGCGGCCGCCCGCAGCGGAGCGCTCATCACCGCTGATTTCGCCCTCGAACAGGGGCGCGACGTCTTCGCCGTTCCCGGGCCCATCAACGTGAAGACCAGCCAGGGCACCAACAATCTCATCAAGCAGGGCGCCAAGCTGGTCACCTGCGTGGAAGATATCCTCGAGGAGTACCAGCTGGTGCTGCGCAGCCAGGAGCCCGAGCGGGCGGGGCACAGCCTGGGCCCGGACGCGGAACGGGTGCTGGCGCTGTTGGGCTCGGAACCGGTGCACCTGGACCGCCTGGTGGCGGCCACCCACCTGTCGGCCGGGACCCTGGCCAGCCTGTTGCTGCAGATGGAATTCCGCGGTATCATTGAGGAACTGCCGGGCAACTATTTCGTGAAGCTGCGCGACCTGTGAGGCAGGTGCCGGTGGGACGACAACTGTCGGGGACAGGCCGCCCTTTTGCCCGGACGACAGGCATGAGGTGAGAGTAGTTGGCGAACAAGACGCTGGTCATCGTGGAGTCGGCCGCCAAGGCCAAGACCATCGGCAAGCTGTTGGGACGCACCTACAAGGTCATCGCCTCCGTGGGCCACATCCGCGACCTCCCGCGCAGCAAGATGGGGATCGACGTGGAACACGGCTTCACCCCCGAGTACATCACCATCCGCGGCAAGGGGGAAGTGCTGAAGGCCATCCGCGAAGAGGCAGAGAAGTCCTCGCAGGTGCTGCTGGCCACCGACCCGGACCGCGAGGGGGAGGCCATTGCCTGGCACCTGGGTACGGTCATGAAGCTCAAGCCAGATGCCCCCTGCCGCATCGAGTTCAACGAGATCACCCGCGATGCCATCCGCAACGCGGTCAAACACCCCCGCACGCTGGACATGAACCGCGTGAACGCCCAGCAGGCCCGCCGCGTGCTGGACCGCCTGGTGGGCTACAGCCTGAGCCCGCTGCTGTGGAGCAAGGTCAAGAAGGGGCTCAGCGCCGGGCGCGTGCAGTCGGTGGCCGTGCGCCTCATCTGCGAGCGGGAGCGCGAGATCCGCGAGTTCGTGCCCGTGGAGTACTGGACGGTGGACGGCCGCTTCGCGGCCGGCCGCAGCAAGTTCACGGCCCGCCTGGTGAGCCGGCGCGGCGAGAAACTGGAACTGCACCGCCGCGAGGACGTCGACGTGGTGGTGGCGGAACTCAGCGGCGCCGCGGCCGTGGTGGCCAGGGTGGAACGGCGCCAGAAACGGCGCAGCCCGCAGCCGCCCTTCACCACCAGCACCCTGCAGCAGGAAGCCTACCGCAAGCTGGGGTTCACCTCCAAACGCACCATGCGGGTGGCCCAGGAGCTGTACGAGGGCCTGCCCGTAGGGCCGGAGGGCACGGTCGGCCTCATCACCTACCTGCGCACCGACTCCACGCGGGTGGCGGCGGAGGCCCAGGCCGACGCCCTGGACTACATCCGCCAGCGCTTCGGCAAGGAATACGCTCCCGCCAGGCCCAACGTCTACCGCAGCCGCAAGTCGGCGCAGGACGCCCACGAGGCCATCC
>JARYMO010000255.1 GCA_029907055.1 Syntrophomonadaceae bacterium
CCATGAGCACCTACCTGGGGCAGCTGCAGAGCGAGGTCCTGGTGCGGCGGGTGGTTGACCGTCTCAACCTCGAGTCGCGCGGCTACACGACGGAAGACCTGCAGAAGTCCATCGATTCCAGGATCCAGAAGGATTCCAACCTGCTGCAGGTGACCGTCCGCGACAAGGACCCGGTGACGGCGGCCGAGATTGCCAATACCCTGGTCAACGAGTACCTGGCCCTGCTGTCGGAGAACAACCAGGAGCAGATGAAGCGCTCCTTGAGCTTCCTGGAGGACCAGCGCGAGGATACCCTGCAGCAACTGGCCGCGGCCACCCAGGCCCTCAAGGAGTTCGACAGCCAGAACCGCGGGGTGGCGGTGCTGGACGAGGAGCTGAAGAGGCTGTCGACCAGCCTCAGCACCAACAGGTCGCGGCAGGAGGCCCTCAGGGTGGAGGTGAGGCAGCTGGCCGCCGGCCTGGAGCGCCTGCAGGAGGAGTTCACGTACCGCTACGGCAAGCAGAAGACCCTGGGCGGAGAAGCCTACAACGCCATGGTCAACCAGATGTCGGCCGCCAAGGCTGAACTGGCAGCCAAGCGCGCCGAGCTGGCCGGCGTGGAGGCCCTGGTGGCAGCCATCCCGCCGCAGATGGAGCGCATCCAGGCGGAGCTGGCGGACAAGAAGACGCAGAGGGACGCGCTGCAGGCCGAGGTCAACCGCCTCAGTGAAACCCTGGACACCCTCTCGCGCAAGATGGCGGAGACCAGGATCGCCGCCTCGCTCGACCTCGGCCAGACCTCGGTGGTAGTGGTGTCCAAGGCCTTCGTCCCCGAACGGCCGGTGAGCCCGAACACCGGGGTCATGCTGCTGGGAGCGTTCCTGCTGGGGTTGGCCGGCTCTTCAGGGTTGGCGATGGGCCTCCACCACCTGGATTCGACCTTGAAGGTTCCCGAGGACGTGGCAGAGAGGCTGGGCCTGCCGCTGCTGGCGGTCATCCCGCTGGTGGCCACGGAAGCAGCCGCGGGGGTGGCGCCGGAGACTGCGGCGGCAGATTTCGTGCAGGGTGACGCGTACCGGCCCGAGGTCGTGGGCCCGCATGCGATGGAGGGTGAGCGCTAGATGAACACCAGCAACGAGGCAATCCGTGGGGCGCTGGAGCAGGCGCGGGCCAGGGCCGCACAGGCCATTCAATCGCTGCGCGGGGCGGTAGGGGGGGTCACCGGGGCAGGGGAACGGGCCTCGCGCTCGGCGGCCGAGGAGGCCTACCGCATGCTCCGCACCAACCTTGGCTTCGCCACCCTGGAACACAAGTGCCACTCCATCCTGGTCACCAGCCCCAACCCGGACGAAGGCAAGACGGTCACGGCGGCCAACCTGGCCATCATGCTGGCCCTGGCAGGAGAACGCGTGCTGCTGGTGGACTGTGACCTGCGCAAGCCGGGAATAGCCCGGCTGTTCGACCTGGACGGAGACCGGGGACTCACCAACGCCCTGCTGGGGGGACACTACCCCCTGGACTTCGCGCAGCAGGGACCGGTCGAGGGCCTGGAGATACTGACCAGCGGGTCTTCTCCTCCCAACCCCACTGAACTGCTGGGGATGCAGGAGGTGCGCGACCTGTGGGACAGGTTCAGGGGCAGTTATGACCGCGTCATCATCGATTCGCCCCCCCTGCTGGCGGTGGCCGACGCCCTGGTGCTGGCGACCCAGGCGGACGGGGTCATCCTGGTGGTCAGCGCTGGCCAGACCAGGGCAGAAGCGGCCCTGGAAGCCCGCGGCCTCCTGGAAAAGGCCAATGCCCGCATCCTGGGCGTGGTGATGAACAAGGCGGTGGTGTCGGGGCAGGCCCGCTACTACAAGTACTACCGGCGGGTGAGCGAGGGCGAGCACGTGCGCCTCTAGCCGACCGCCGCGTCGTGAACTGGTCGAGGAATGGGTCCGGGGTCCCGCTGAACCTTCCCCGCGCGGGGCGCCGGTGCAGTGACAGGGGGTGGAGTGAGATGTCGCGACTTCCGGCGCAGGTGGCAGGCAGCGCTGCCTGGACGGATACGGCCCACGAGTCCCCGGTGGAACCGGTGCGCATGAGCCCGCCGGTTACCAGCCAGGTGCTGGCGACAAGCCTGCTGGTGCTGACCGACGCGGTCTGTTTCCTGGGAGCCCTGGCGCTGGCCTTCTATGCGCGCGTCCACGTGATGCCGCACGTGGTCCCCGCGGTGGCCGGGCAGCTTTCGCCGGGCCTGGTCGAACACGCCTGGTGGATGGGGGGGCTGTTCATCCTGTGCCTGGCCTACCAGGGGACATACCGCGACCGTTCCCCCTTCTGGCAGGAAACAGGGTCCATCATCAAGGCCTCGGTGCTGGCCTTCATCCTGGTCATGACCGTGGTCTCGGTGGCCCGGCTGGGGGCCGAGGTATCGCCCGCGGTGCTGGCCCTGGGCTTCGCCTTTTCGCTGGCCATGGTGCCGGCAGGGAGGTATGCCGGCAAGCCGTTGCTGGCCAGGAGCAGGCTGTGGGTGCGCCCGGTGGTCATCCTGGGGGCGGGCAAGGCGGGCCGGCGGGTGGCGCGCTGCCTGCTGGGCGACCGTTACCAGGGGTACGAGGTGGTGGGGTTCCTGGAGGAAGACGCCTCCCGGGTGGGACAGCAGGTGGAGGTGCAGGGGCGGCAGTT
>JARYMO010000256.1 GCA_029907055.1 Syntrophomonadaceae bacterium
AGCGGAGGCGGTGGAGACTATCTGCAGGGTAGGCGCGGAGGTGCTGGTGGTGGTGGCCTACGGGCAGATCCTGCCGCGGGAGTTGCTGGACTGCGTGCCGCTGGGGGGCATCAACCTGCACGGGTCTCTGCTGCCCGCCTACCGGGGGGCTGCCCCCATCCAGCGGGCTATCATGGCCGGGGAGCGGGTCACCGGGGTGACCACCATGCACATGACCGAGGAAATGGACGCGGGGGATATCATCCTGCAGCGCCAGTGCGCCATCGGCGAGGACAGCTACGGCGAACTCAGCCAGCGCCTGGCCCTCCTGGGTGCGGACCTGCTGCAGGAGACCCTGGACCAGCTGCACTGGGGCACCGCCCCGCGCGTGCCCCAGGACGCCAGTCGTGCCACCTATGCCCCCCCGTTGCAGCGGGGCGATGAGCGCATCGACTGGAGATGCCCGGCCCGGGAAGTGGTGAACCGGGTGCGGGCCCTGAGCCCCACACCAGGGGCGGTGACCCGGGTCGGCGACAGTCCGCTGAAGATCCTGCGGGCCAGGGTGGTGCCCGGCGTGACGGGCAGGGCTCCTGGTGAGGTAGTGGAAGTAGTCCCCGGTGAGGGGTTCGTGGTGCAGGCGGGCGACGAGGCGGTGCTGGTGCTGGAGGTGCAACCGGCGGGTCGCCGGCGCATGCCAGCCGCGGACTACCTGCGCGGCCACCGGCTGCCGCCGGGCACCCGGCTGGTGGCGCCCGCCGACTGAGGCACCGCGCGGGGATGGTGGGGGTGCCGCCCGCGGTGGAAGGGAGGGAAAGCATGGACACCCGCAAACGGCTGTACGTGGGGCTGTTGGTGGCGAGCCTGCTGTTCCTGCTGGGAGCGGCGGCGGCGGTGTGGTACCTGGTGGCCTACCGCGAGCTGGCCGTCAACCGCGTGATCCTGGCGGTGGTAGCGGTTGCCATGGGGGGCTTGTTCATGGTGGTCGCCGGTGGCATCCTGGCCATCGTGCTCTCCATCCTGCGCTGCGAGGCTATCCCTTCCCTGGACGGGGCCATGCGTCTGGCCAACCAGGTGCTGTTCCCGGTGGCGGTGTTCCTGGGCAAGGCGCTGGGCATCGAGCGGGAGCAGATCCTGCGCTCCTTCATCGCCGTCAATAACTCCCTGGTGCGGGCCCGCAAGCGCTTCATCCCCCCGCGTCAGCTGATGCTGCTGGTGCCCCACTGCCTGCAGGACGCCGACTGTCCGCACAAGATCACGGTCGACATCGGCAACTGCAAGAAGTGTGGCAAGTGCTGCATCAAGGACCTGGTGGAGCTGGCAGACCGCTACCACGCCACGCTCAAGGTGGCTACCGGCGGCACTCTGGCCCGCAAGTTCGTGGCCGAGGTGAAGCCGCGCGGCATCGTGGCGGTGGCGTGCGAACGCGACCTCTCCCTGGGCATCCAGGACACCGGGGTGCTCCCGGTGGTGGGGGTGCTGAACTCGCGTCCGCACGGGCCTTGCTTCAATACGCAGGTGGCGTTGGAACAGGTGGAAGAAGCGGTGCGCGCGCTGGTGAAAGGAGAGTGAACCCGTGTTCTGGGATCCGACCATCATCCTGCTGATCCCGGCCATCGTACTGGCCGCCTACGCGCAGTTCAAGACCCAGTCCACCTTCGCCCGTTACTCGCGGGTGGCGTCGCGCAGCCGGCTTACCGGCGCTGAGCTCGCGCGCCGCCTGCTGGCCAGTGGCGGCCTGGCTGCGGTGCCGGTGGAGAGAGTAGCGGGGACGCTCAGTGACCACTACGACCCCACCCGGCGGGTGCTGCGGCTGTCGGAAGCGGTCTACGGCAGTGATTCGGTGGCGGCGCTGGGTGTGGCTGCGCACGAGGTTGGTCATGCCCTCCAGCACCAGCAGGGGTACCTCCCCTTGCAGGTGCGCAATTCCATCGTGCCGGTGGCCAATCTGGCCTCCAGCGCTGCCTTCCCCCTGCTGCTGCTGGGGCTGGTCTTCGGGTGGCTGGGGCTGGTCAAGCTGGGCGCCCTGCTGTTCACGGCGGTGGTGGCGTTCCAGCTGGTTACCCTGCCGGTGGAGTTCAACGCCTCCCATCGCGCAGTGGCGCTCCTCAGCGGGGGCGGGTATCTGGCTCCCGACGAGATCCCCCTGGTGCGCCAGGTGCTGGGAGCAGCGGCCCTCACCTACGTGGCCGCGGCGTTGATGAGCCTGCTCAACCTGGCCCGCTTCCTCCTGCTGGCCGGCATGGGACGGGAGGACTAGCCTCCTTGTCGGCCGCCGCCAGGAGGCCCGCCAGCGTGCGGGAAACCGCCGTCCGGCTGGTGGGGCAGGTCGAGGAAGGCGCCTACGCCAACCTGGCCCTGGAGGGGCAGTTGCGGCGGGTGGCCTGGTCCGCCGCGGACCGCGCCCTGCTGACCGAACTGGTGAACGGTACCGTCCGCATGAAGAAGCACCTGGACTGGGTGCTTTCCCTTTTCCTGAACCGCCCCGCCAGCCGTTTGCATCCCTGGGTGCGGGATACCCTGCGCGTCGCCGCCTACCAGTTGCTGTTCCTGGAACGCATCCCCGCGTACGCGGCGGTGGACGAGGCGGTGGCCATGACCCGCCGCCTGGGGCCGCGGCTGGCAGGCCTGGTGAACGGGGTTCTGCGCGCCCTGGCCCGCGATAGGC